>DASWLB010000431.1:0-4613 GCA_036396315.1 Alphaproteobacteria bacterium | reverse complement strand
GAACGCGAGTGTGCCCGTCCAGGCGGCGTAGAATCCGGGCTCGGCGCCTTCCGCGGTCGCGGCGAACACGGGGTCCGCGTAGACCGCGAGCGAATCGGCGATGATCGCCTTCTTGAACAGGCCGAGCAGGAAGATGGTGAGTCCTTCGGAAAAGTCGCCCGCGTGGAATCGGAACGGCGTCGCGCGCCGGAACTGCGGCAGCATCTCGCTATGGTGGACGATGGGGCCGGCGATGAGTTGCGGGAAGAAGGTGACGAACAGGCAGTAGTGCAGGAAGCTCGCCTCCTCGGCGAGGCCCTTATAGACGTCCACCAGGTAGGCGATCTGCTGCAGCGTGAAGAACGAGATGGCAAGCGGCAGGATGAGATCGATGGCGCCGAATCCGGCGCCGCCGATCTCGTTCACGTTGTCGACGAAGAAATTCGCGTATTTGAAGAACCCGAGGAGGAGCAGATTCGCGGCGACGGCGCCAATGGTGATGTGGCGCGCCGCGTCCCATGCGCCGTCGCGCCGTCTCGCGCGGATCGCCGCGCCCGCCGCGAAGTTGAACGCGACCGATCCGGCGATAAGCGCGAGATGCGCCGCCGTGCCGAACGCGTAGAACACGAGCGACCCGACGACGAGCCATGCGATCGCCAAGTCGCGCCGCGTCCGTCCGATCAGGAAGAACCCGGCGAGCACGACCGGCAGGAACACCAAGACGAACTGCCAGGAGTGGAACAGCATCGGCGCCGGTCATGGCACCGAACCGGGCTGCGCGCAAGCGGGCGACAGGCATCGTCGATTCTTGAACGGTGCGTTATTCCGCGGCGGCGCGCGCGCGTCCGAGCCAATGGTCGAGGTCGGAGAGCGCGCGCGCGGCGACCAGGCGCCGACGGTCGCGTCCCCGCGTCCGCGCTTCGATCGGCGGGAACAGCCCGAAATTCACGTTCATCGGCTGGAACGTCTCGGCCTCGCCGCCCCCCGTGATGTGGGCGAGCAGCGCGCCCAGCGCCGTGGTCGCGGGCGGAGGCACGGGCACGCGGCCCTTCCGCTCGGCGGCGGCAAACCGTCCGGCGAGAAGCCCGATGGCGGCACTCTCGACATAGCCCTCGACCCCGGTGATCTGCCCGGCGAAGCGCAGCCGGGGCTCGGCTTTGAGACGAAGCTGAGGATCGAGGAGCCGCGGCGAGTTGAGGAAGGTGTTGCGGTGCAGCCCGCCCAGCCGCGCAAACCGGGCCTCGGCAAGGGCGGGGATCATGCGGAACACGCGCACCTGCTCGGCGTGCTTCAGCTTGGTTTGGAATCCGACCAGGTTGTAGAGCGTGCCGAGGGCGTTGTCGCGGCGCAGCTGGACGACGGCGTAGGGGCGCCGGCCGGTGCGCGGATCGGTGAGTCCGACCGGCTTCATCGGGCCGAACCTGAGCGTGTCGCGCCCGCGCTCCGCCATGACCTCGATCGGCAGGCACCCCTCGAAATAGGGCGTGTCGCGCTCCCACTCGCGGAACTCGGTCTTCTCGGCCGCGAGCAGCGCGTCGAGGAAGCTGCCGTATTCGGACTCGTCGAGCGGGCAGTTGATGTAGTCGGCCGTGCCCTTGTCGTAGCGCGATTGCAGGAAGGCCCGGTCCATCGCGACCGAGTCGAGATGGACGATGGGCGCCAGCGCGTCGAAGAAGGCGAGCGAATCCTCGCCCGTGAGGGTGCGGATGGCCTCACCGAGCGCGGGCGAGGTGAGGGGACCGGTTGCGACGATCACGCTGTCCCAATCGGGCGGCGGAAGTCCGGCGATCTCCTCGCGCGCGATCCGGACGACCGGTTCCGCGGACAGATGCGTCTCGACGGACCGCGAGAACCCGTCGCGATCCACGGCAAGCGCGCCGCCGGCGGCGATGCGGTGCGCATCGGCCGCGGTGAGGATGAGCGATCCCGCGCGCCGCATCTCCTCGTGCAGGAGCCCGACCGCGTTGTTCTCCGCGTCGTCGGAGCGGAACGAGTTGGAGCACACGAGCTCGGCAAGCCGCGCGGTCGCGTGCGCTTCGGTGCGGCGCATCGGTCGCATCTCATGGAGCACCACGGGAACCCCGGAGCGCGCAAGCTGCCAGGCGGCCTCGCTGCCGGCGAGCCCGCCGCCGACGACGTGGACCGACGCGCACCCGGTCACGCGGCCCCGCCCGTGCCGGTCGCCGCGATCGCAGGGGACTCGTCGGCGAGCCCGAACACTTCCTCGGTCGCGCGGAAGCCGCGCAGCTCGTGCCGGCCGAGCGAGACCAGCCCGTCGCCGCAATGGCGCGCGACGGCGGACGACATCACGATGGTGCGTCCCATGCGGCCGGCCAACGCCTCGATCCGGGCGGCCAAGTTGACGGCCGGTCCGATCGCGGTGAAGTCGAGCCGAGCCGCGCCGCCGATATTGCCATACGCCACCTCGCCGACATGCAGCGCGAGGCCGAACTGGAGGGTCGGCTCGCCTGCCGCGGCGCGCTGACGGTTGAGCTCGGCCATGCGCACGCGGGCCTCGCGCGCCGCGCCGATGGATTCGCCGCACACCTGTCCTTCCGCCACGTCCTCGGAGGTCGGAAAGATCGCAAGTAGCCCGTCGCCCATGAACTTCAGCACCTCTCCGCCATGGTTCTCGATCGCGGTCACCAGGCAATCGAAATAGGCGTTGAGCAGCGAGATCACGGATTCGCCCGGCAGGGTGTCGGCAAGCGCGGTGAACCCGCGCAGGTCGGCGAGGCAGATCGCGGCGTAGATCGATTCCGTGTGGCCGCGACGGATGCGTCCGGCGAGGATGCGCGCGCCCGCGTTGCCGCCCACGTAGGTATTCAGCAGGTTGGTCGCGGTGCGCCGCAGCGCATAGACCTCGGCGACGCGCGCGAGCGGATGCTGGATCGCCTCGAACGCGGCGATGTCGCCCGCGGTGAATCCACCCTTGCGCCTGGTGGTCCACGAGGCGACGTGGCGCTCGCCGTTGATGAATTCGAGGGGCTGGGCGAAATACTCGGTCATTCCCTCGGCGCGCAGCTCGCTGAACACCGCGTATTCGTGCTGGGTCGGGGTATCGATGCGGGCGCGCACCGGCTGGCCGCGGGTGACGATCTCCATGACCGGCGAGTTGCGCCATTCGGGCGTGCCTTCGTCCGAGATGTCGGCCTCGCCGATCACCACCTGCTGCCCGCGGCGCCAGACGAAGCTGCGGCCGATGATGTAGGGGTGCAGCGTCGTGACGAACACGCCGGCGCGGTCGATGTTGACCCCGGCCTCGACGAGCCGGTCGCACAGCATCTGCAGTACTTCGTTCGGCAGCCGTGCGGGCAGCGCGCCGGCGACGAGCCAGGATGCGACCGGTCCGATATCGGGCGCGCGGGAAGCGGGGGAGGCTGCCATGATGGAAATATAGGACGTGTCGGCCAATTCGGAAGCTGTTGGCGCGCCAGCGCCTAGAACCAGTCCTTGAGCGTATCGCCGATGATGTAGGCGATCGCCGCCGCGCCGAGCCCGATGGCGAGGGTTTCGATTCCCGAGCGCCACCAGGTGGCAAGCGACCAGCGGCTCTTGACCGAGCCGATGGCGAAGAAAACCAGGGCCGTGAGCAGAAGAGAGAAGCCGAACGCGTTGCGCGCCTCGAACAGGAAAGGCAGCAACGGGATCGCGCCGCACAGGAGAAACGCGACGAACGTCGACAGCGCCGATTTGAACGGGTCGCGCGGCGCGATCGACATGCCCCATTCTTCCGCCATCATCACGTCCACCCAGCGCGTCTTGTCGGCGGTGATGATCTCGACCGCCTTGTCCAGGTCGGCGCCCTCGAAGCCCTTGAGCCGGTAGATTTCCCGCACCTCCTGGCGCTCGCCCTCGGGGTCGCGGTCGATCTGGCGCTCCTCGTGGTGGCGCAGCTGCTCGTATTCGTCCTTTTCCGCCTTGGTGCCGCTGTAGTTGGACGCAGCCATGGAGAACCCATCGGCCACGATGTTGGCGAGGCCGAGGATCAGGATGACGCGTGTCGACAGCTCGGCGCCGACCACCCCGGCGACGACCGCGAAGGTGGTCACCGCGCCGTCGATCCCGCCATAGACCCAGTCGCGCAGATAGTTGAGCGTCGGGCCGGCCTGCAGCCGGCGCTGGATGTCCTCCTCGGCGTGGCCGTGGTGGAGCTTGCTGGTCACGTCTCCCTCTCTCGCTCACGACCAAATGCTTGGGTTGCGATCACAACGCCGCAGCGACGTTGTGCTCCCAGCTGCTCCCGCAGGTGCATAGCCCGACGACTCACTTCCGCGTCTTCCGCAGGTACTCAGCCCAGACCGCCTCTCCGATCATCTTGTCCTTGTCCCGGGCGATGTCCGTTACTTCGCCCGATGCCGCGAGGTCGAAGATCGCCGAAACGTCCAACAATCCCGGCCGAATACCCAAGTCAACGGCAATCAAACGACAGATGTACTCCGACAACGTCAAGCCGAGTGCGGCGGCGCGCTCTCTGGCTCGCTGGCGAAGAACTGCGTCGACCGAGAACTGCATTCGTGAGCGCATGACGTGGTCATCATGCCATCCGAGCGTCCGAACCGTAAGAGCAGTTACTCCGCCGCGGCGGCCCGGCGCCTCGGTTTGACGGACCGGCGCGCGAGCACGGGCGCGAG
>DASWLB010000430.1:0-1766 GCA_036396315.1 Alphaproteobacteria bacterium | reverse complement strand
GGCATCGCACGACGCGGGCGCGGCGGTCGCCGCGCGTCTTGGCGGCGACGGGCTGCGGTCGGTCTTCGTGCTGTCGGACGGCATTCGCGTGAACGGCAGCGAGCTGGTGCGCGGCATGACCGAACGGCTCGGCGAGGAGGTGCTGATCACAGGCGGGCTCGCCGGCGACGGGGCGCGCTTCGGCACGACCTATGTCGGCGTCGGCGGCGAGGTGCGCGCGGGCGCGATCGCCGCGGTCGGGTTCTACGGCGACCGGCTCGACATCCGCCACGGCAGCGCGGGCGGCTGGGATGCGTTCGGGCCGCGGCGCGAGATCACCCGCTCGCAGGGCAACGTTCTCCACGAACTCGACGGCGAACCCGCGCTCGACCTCTACAAGCGCTACCTCGGCGAAGAGGCGGAGAACCTGCCGGGCAGCGCGCTCCTGTTTCCGCTCCGCATCCATCCGCCCGGGCACGAAGAAGCGGCCCTGGTGCGCACGGTCCTCGCCGTCGACGAGGCGCAACGCACCATGACATTCGCGGGCGACATGCCGCAGGGCCACATCGGCCAACTCATGCGCGGCAATTTCGACCGGCTGGTCGACGGCGCCTCGCTCGCCGCCACCGAGGCGATGTCGAGGTCGTCCGAGCCGGGCCTCGGCATCCTGGTGAGCTGCATCGGCCGCAAGCTGCTGCTCGGCCAGCGCATCGCCGAGGAGGTCGAGACCGTCGCCGACATCCTCGGTCGCGACGTGGCGATCACGGGATTCTACTCGTACGGGGAGATCTCGCCGCATTCGGCGACCGGCATGTGCGAGCTGCACAACCAGACCATGACGATCACCGTGCTCAGGGAGCGTTGATCGTGCAGAGTCTCCTGCAGCGTCAGCTGCGCGCCGCGCGGCGCGGGCGGTTCGACGGGTCGCTCGACCTCGAGGCGCTGCTGAAGACCATCGATGCGAGCTACAGCGAGTACGAGCGCGAGCGCCGCCTCAACGACCGCGCGGCGCGGCTGATGGAAGAAGAGATCATGGCCGCCAACGCGCGCATCGAGCGCGAGGCGACCGACGCGATCGCCGCGGTGTTCCGCTCCGTGGGCGAGGGCATTCTGGTGCTCACGCCGGATGGAGTCGTGGACGCGGCGAACCCCGTCGCCGAGCAGATTTTCGGCCGCCCGGAACGCGCCCTCGTCGGCCGCTCGCTCGAGGCGCTGATCCGCCTGCCGCGGGGCGGCGCGGACGCGCCGGGCGCCATCGCCGTCGCGGTCGGCGCGACCGTCGAGGGCGAAGCGATCCGCTCCGCCGTGGACACCGTGCCGATCGAGGTTTCGTTCGCCGTGTTCCGCCGCGACGGCAAGCCGAAGCAGCTCGCCATCGTGCGCAACATCACCGAGCGAAAATCGCGCGAGCGTGAGCTGATCGCCGCGCGCGAGGCGGCGGAGGCCGCCAACGCCGCCAAATCCAACTTCCTCGCCTCGATGAGCCACGAGCTGCGCACCCCGCTCAACGCGATCCTGGGCTTCGCCGAGGTGATCCGCGACCGGATATTCGGCGCGGCGGGCGAAGCCAAATATGCCGAGTACGCGGCGTCGATCCATGTCAGCGGCCGGCATCTCCTGTCCCTGATCGATGACATCCTCGATCTGGCGAAGATCGAGGCCGGCCGGGAGCCGCTCGCGCGCACCGAGGTCGATCTCGCCGAATTGACGCGCGACGCGGTCGAGATGGTGCGGGTGATGGCGTCGCAGAAGCGGCTCGATCTCCGCGTCGTCGCGCCGAAGGAGCC
>DASWLB010000429.1:0-3142 GCA_036396315.1 Alphaproteobacteria bacterium | reverse complement strand
CCGGCCTCGAGGTCGGCGACCGCGATGTGCACGCCGTCTTCCGCCAACCGTTTGGCGAAGGCCTGGCCGAGCCCGCGTGCAGCGCCGGTGATGACCGCAACCTTGTCCCGGTGTCCCCTACCCATGATTCGGAATTCCCCTCGCGCCTATTTCGCGCCCTTCATGACGTGATAGCTCAACTCGCCGGGGTTGGTGAGGTCGGGCACCGTCCAGCCGTCGAGGTCGTACTCGGCCATGCACTGCTCGGCGAACCCCTTGAACCGGTCTGCGTTGCCCGAGGCCTCGGCGCCGAACAGGCAGTAGCGCCTTATCTCCTCGGTCGAGCCGCCGTAGTTGATCTCGTACAGCTCGTGCCGCCCGCCGAACTCGGTGCCGAGCGCATCCCACAGGAGCTTCAAGAGCTTGACGCGTTGCTCCGCTGTGTAGCCCGCCGAGCCGCGCAAATAGCGGTCGAGATAGGGGCGGATTTCCGGGTTCCGGAAGTCGCGCGCGTGGGAATTGAGGAAGATCAGCCCGGAGGCGACGGTCTGCTCGATGATGTACTTGATCTTGGTGTAGGCCATGGTCGCGATGATGGCGTAGGCGTTGCCCGGCTCCATCTTGGGCAGCACGTAGTCGCCGATCCAGGGCTGCGGGTCGCGCACCATCGCATCCGACAGCGCCCAGAACATATTGCGCCAGGCGATCACCTCGCCCACGTTGGCCTGGACGCCGCGATAGTTCTTGGTGCCCGCCGCCTCGGTCGCCTTGAGGAGGAGCCCCGCGATGAAGTCGAGCTTGACCGCGAGCCGCGTGCAGCCGTGCACGACGAAGCGCGGCAGGAAGCCGGTCTGCGGGAAGAAATTGTTGGCCCGCTCCATGTCGCGATAGACGAACACGTTCTCCCAAGGCACCAGCACCTTGTCCATGATGAACACGGCGTCGTTCTCGTCGAGCCGCGAGGACAGCGGGTGGTCGAACGGGCTGCCCATCGCCGTCGACGTCATCTCGTAGGAGGTTCGGCAGATGAACTTCACGCCGGGCGCGTTGGTCGGGATCATGAACACCACCGCGAACGCCGGGTCCTGCACCGGGATCAGCCCGTGATGGGCGACGAAGGTGTAGTTGGTGAGCACCGAGCCCGTCGCCACCACCTTGGCGCCGGAGACGATGAGACCGGCGTCGGTCTCGCCCTCGACGTGGCAGCACACGTCGCCGGCCTCGTTGGGCGGGCGGTCGCGGTCGATCGGCGGGTGGATGATCGCGTGGTTGATGAACGGCACGCGTTCCTGGCTATACCGGTACCAGCGCGCGGCGTTCTCCTGGTAGGGATCGTAAAAATCGGCGTTGGCGCCGAGCGTCGCCAGGAACGACGCCTTGTAGTCGGGCGAGCGGCCGATCCAACCGTAAGTGATGCGCGCCCATTCGGCGATCGCGCTTCGCCCCTGCAGGAGGTCCGCGAGCGTCTTCGGCGCCTTGAAGAACGCATGTGTCGCCCCGCCATTGCCGGTGTCGGTGGGCGCGAGGATCTTGTCCTTGACCTTGGGATCGGCGAGCGCGTCGTACAGCCGCGCGATCATGCGCGCCGTGTTGCGGAACGCGGGGTGCTGCGTGACCGCCTTCACCCGCTCGCCGTAGATGAACACCTCGCGCCCGTCGTCGAGCGAGGCGAGGTACTCGGCGCCCGTCATCGGCCTGGACGCGCGGACATTGCCCGTGCTCTCGGGCCGCTTGGCGAAGGCCTTGCGGTCCGCATCGACGGATATGCTCGCCATCGCGCTCCCTCCGGTCGCGGCGCCCGTGCCGGCGCCTGTGCGCGAACGGTCGAGCCAATCGCGCATCCTGTCAAGCGGGCGCGCCTGCCTCGCCTACCGTGCGCAGCGAAACCCGATGTGGCGGTGCCCGCGCATCGGGTTGCGCGAGAACCCGTCGCGGAAGAAGGCGGTCAGCTTCGCGGGCGCGACGTCGAACACGTGGTCGCCGCCGCGTGTCACGCGCTCGCCGGGCGCCTCCGGATCCTCCCGTCCGTCGCGCGCGTCGTACGGGTACGGACGGAACAGGCTCGCGGTCCATTCGGCCTGATTGCCGGCCATGTCGAACACGCCCTCCGGCGTCGCCCCCTTGGGATGGCTGGCGACCGGATCGGTTTCTCCGGTCCGACGGCCGTACACGGCAAGTTCCGGCGTCGGCGGCGCGCTGCCCCAGGGATAGGCACGTCCGGCTTTGCCGCGTGCGGCCGCTTCCCACTCGGCCTCGGTGGGCAGCCGGGCGCCGCGCCACGCGCAGAACGCGGCGGCGCCGCGCCAGGTCGATTCCGCGACCGGGCGGTTTTCGAAACCCGGCTCGGCCGCGAACCGGCCCCCCGCGATGCCGATCTGTGCGTCCGAATCGTCGAGCTCGATGAAGGTGCGCGGGTTCGGCCCGGGGCCGCCGGCGACGCGTTCGGCATCGACGCCTTCGAGATCGCCCGGGCGCACCGCGCCCGCGCGCGCGTCGCGCCGCGGCCGGATATCGAACGTGTTGAGGAACGCCGCGAACCCGGCGTTCGTCACCTCCGTGGCATCGATCCGGAACGGCGCCAGCGTGACGGTGTGCCGCGGCCGCGCGCTCACTGGCCCGTCGGACGCCCCCATGACATAGGCGCCGCCTTCGATAGGCGCCATGCGCGGTTCGGGCGGACTCTGCGTCCAGCCCGCGCCGTGCAGCCCGACCGCTGCGGCGAGTGCCGCCAGGGTCGTGGTCCATAGTGACCTTCGCATGTCCGCGACTCTGCATCGCGCTGCGCGCGCGATCAACTTCCCGTAGCGTCGTCCGGCGCACCGGCGACAGCCTCGGCCGGCGCCGCTATGATCCGCGGTCGGGATCGCGCAATCGGGGGGGAACGACCCATGGACGGGCTCAGGGACAAGGTGGTGCTGATCTCGGGAACCGCGGGCGGGCAGGGCAGGGCGGCGGCGCTCGCTTTTGCGCGCGAGGGCGCCAAGGTATTCGGCTGCGACATCAAGGCCGACGAGGCCGAGGAGACCGTGCGGCTCGTCGCCCGCGCGGGCGGCGCCATGCGCTCGATGCATCCGCTCGACCTGAGCGAGTTCGAAAACGCCAAGGCGTGGGCCAAGGCCGCGAGCGACATTTTCGGCGGCATCGACGTGCTCTACAACAACGC
>DASWLB010000428.1:0-2400 GCA_036396315.1 Alphaproteobacteria bacterium | reverse complement strand
CGGACGGCGAGCGCGGCCTCACCACCGTCACCAACCTCGCCTCCGAATCCTCGCCCCAGCTCCGCTTCCTGGTCGGCGACTACACGGTGATCGACCGCGGCGTGTGCGCGTGCGGGCGCACCCATGCGCGCGCCCTGGGCTCGTTCCGCGGCCGCGCCGACGACCTCATCAACCTGCGCGGCATCAAGATGTTCCCGGCGCAGGTCGAGGATGCGCTGCGCTCGGTGCCGGGGGTGGGCGACGAGTTCGAGATCGTGATCGCGACCGACCAAGCCGGGCTCGACGTGATGACGGTGCGCTGCGAGCACGGCGAGCACGCATCGCCCCGCGGCGTCGTCGAGGCGGTCGCGGGCGAGCTGCGCGCGCGCTGCGAGGTGCGCATCGACGTGGAAGTGCTGGCGCCCGGCAGCCTGCCCAAGACCGAGTTCAAGGCGCGCCGCGTGCGCGATCTGCGCGGGAAGGAGTGACGGGTCCGCTCAACGCTTAGCCCGCGCGCGGCGCACGGTGCGCTCCTCGGCCGCCGTGCCGAAGCAGTCCTCCATCAGGCGGGGCGAGTAGGCGAGGGCGCCCGTGCGGTTCAAATGGTCCACGTCGCGGTAGAGCCCGGCGTCGGCGACCGCGGCGCTCGCGTCCACGTAGCGCGCCTTGACGCGCTCGGCCTGCTCGCGGAAATAGGCGATGAGGTCTAGCCACGTGCGGAACGCTTCGGCCTCGCGATCCTCGGCCAACGTCGCGCGGTAGTCGGGCGACAGCGGGAACGTCACGAGACAGATCTCGGCGCCGCGCTCGAACAGGAAGTCGAGCAGGGATTCGTAGGCGCGCGCCTCGCCGGTGTCGCGGAATTGGGCGATGGGGCGGTGCAGCGCGACGCGGGCGCGGGCGTCGTAGGCGCGCTTGCGCCCGGGCACGGCCGAGAGGTCGCCGCCCGAGAGCAGGGTTCCGCGCTCGCTGAACTCGATGCTCGAGGCAAGCCGCCCGCCGGAGACGAGGAAGGCGCGCCAATAGGCCGGAATGCGGTCGCGGTGGTGGTCGGCGAGGATTAGAAGGCGCGCCGCGCCGGGCGCCTTGGCGATGCGCTCGGGATAGTCGCCGAGCCCGTCGGCCAGCCGGTACGGCGTGAACAGATGCGGGTCGGCCTGCACGATCACGCGGCCCGGGGTGAGGCGGGCAAAATAGGCTTTCGCCTTCCAGGCGAAGCGCTCGATCGTTTCGGACGGATAGGCGAGGTTGACCATCGGCGCCTCGGCGGCGAACCCGCGGGCGACGTGGCTGTCGCCGAACGCGGCGTCGCGCGCGTCGGTCGTGCGCAGGAGCGCGAGGTGGCGCGCGAAATTGTCCTGCGGCGCGACCTGGGTGCGGAGCAGCGCCTCGGTCGCGCCGGCCGCGATCGCGAGCGACGCGGCGACGGCGGCGGCGTAAATGCGGATCGCCCGCCTAGAACTGGAAATAGATGAACTCATAGGGTCCCGAGGCATAGAGGCTGACGAGGGCGAGCGCGGTCGCGGCGCCGAGCCCGGCCGTGGCGAAGGCGCCGGCGCGGCGTGCCTCCGGCGCCTCCTCGATGCGGCGCAGGATCTCGAGCGCGTTGGGGCAGCACCAGGCGAGCCAGGCGGCGAACGGCACGAACACGAGCGCGAAGCCCACGTCGCGGAACAGCGCGAGCCCGCCGCGTGCGGCCGCGCCCGCACCGGACATGGCGTGGAGCATCGTGAAGGCCTCGTCGAAGGTGCCGGCGCGGAAGAACACCCAGGCGACGAGCACCGCGACGAAGGTGATCAGCCCGCCGACCGGACGGGGAAGCGCGATGCGCCCGCCCGCGATCCGGCTCCACAGGTGATTGACGACCAGGTAAAGCCCGTGCAGCCCGCCCCAGACGACGAAGGTCCAGTTCGCCCCGTGCCACAGCCCGCCGAGCAGCATGACGATCATCAGGTTGGCGTAGCGCCGCTGGGGGCCGCGCCGGTTGCCGCCGAGCGGGACGTAGAGATAGTCGCGCAGGAAGCGCGACAAGGTGATGTGCCAGCGCCGCCAGAACTCGACGATGGAGGCGGCCTTGTAGGGCGAATCGAAATTGACCGGCAGGGTGACGCCGAACGCGCGGCCGAGCCCGAGCGCCATGTCGGAGTAGGCCGAGAAGTCGAAATAGATCTGGAAGGCGTAGGCGAGCGTGCCGATCCAGGCCTCCGCCATGCTGGGCTCGACGCCGAGCGCGGCGGCGCCGAAGGACGCGTCGGCGACGGGCCGCAGATTGTCGGCGATCAGCACCTTCTTCGCGAGCCCGATGGAGAACAGCACGATGCCGGCGCGGATGTCGTCGGCGCGGAACGTGGCGAAGCGCGGGCCGGAGAATTGCGGCGTCAGTTCCTTGTGGTGGACGATCGGCCCGGCGATGAGCTGGGG
>DASWLB010000427.1:0-4442 GCA_036396315.1 Alphaproteobacteria bacterium | reverse complement strand
GGGCTGATGGACGTGGCGCTCAAGTTGAACCACCCGTTCGCGCCGTACTACCGCCGCCCGATCGAGAAGCTCGACTTCTCGTACTGCGAATGGGGCATCGACAAGGCGATCCACTACGGCGGCGACGTGCCCGAGGTCGAGATCCGCCCGCCGATGATCTTCCCCAACATCCTCCGCATCCCCAACGGGCCGGTCGAGGTGATGCACTGGCGCGTGCCGATCGACGATTCCAACACCCGCATCGTGTTCGCGGCGTTCGAGCCCGACCGCGCGGGCAAGGGCGTGCGCTCGCCGGCGGACGGCGACGCGCCCTACGAGTACGTGCCCGACATGCTGACCAAGGACGGCGAATACGACCTCAAGAGCTTCTTCAGCCAGGACCAGATGGCGCTCGAGACGCAAGGCGCGATCTACGACCGCACCGGCGAGCATCTCGGCCTGTCGGACCGCGGCATCGTCCTGTTCCGCAAGATGCTCGACGAGCAGATCGACCGCGTCGCCCGCGGCGAGGAGCCCGACGTCGCCGTGGTGCGCGACCCGGCGAAAAACCGCGTCATCGAATTCCCCGGGGCCTCGAGCCCGGTCGACGGGCTGAAGCGCATCCGCGAGGTGCGCCAGGCCTCCGGCGGAGGCCGCTGACGGTGGCGCCCCGCCGCCATGACTGAACTCCGGCTCGGGATCGCCGGCGCGGGGATCGCCGCGCTCCAGGTCCTGCCCAACCTGCAGGCTCTCGCCGGACAGGTGACGCTCGCGGCGCTCGCCGATTTGCGCGCGGACAACATGGCGTTCTTCCGCGAGCGCTACGGCCGGCCGGTTGCGACCTTCGACGACGTGGACGCGATGTGCCGGTCGAAGGACGTGGACGCGGTGTGGATCGCCTCGCCCAACGCCCTCCACGCCGAGCACACGATCGCGGCGGCGCGCTACGGCAAGCACGTGATCTGCGAGAAGCCGATGGCGGTGACGCTCGATCAATGTCGCGCCATGGTCGAGGCGGTCGAGCGCGCCGGCATCAAGTTCGTGCAGGGCCATTCCAAGGTGTACGACACGCCGATCCGCGCCATGGGCGAGATCCTCGCCTCGGGCGCGCTCGGGCGCGTCATCCACATCGACAGCTGGAACTTCAACGACTGGCTCTTGCGCTCGCTCACCGACTCCGAGGTCGATACGGCGCAGGGTTCGGGCGTCGTGTTCCGCCAGGGCCCGCACCAGATCGACATCGTGCGCTTCCTCGCCGGCGGGCTGGTGCGCAGCGTGCGCGCCGCCGCCGGGCGCCACGAGCCGGCCTTTCCCAAGGGCGAGGGCAGCTACACCGCCTTCCTCGAGTTCGCCGACGGCACGCCCGCGACCTTGGTGTTCGACGGGTACGGCTATTTCGATTCGGCGGAATTGACCTGGGGCATCGCCGAGTCGGGCAAGCGGCTCAAGAACCCGGAATCCCGCATTCCACGCCCGCGCCCGACCGGCCCGATGAGCGCCGCGGAGAAATACGCGCTGGTGCGCGCCGGCAACCCCTACGGCTACGGGCCGGGTGGCGGCTGGGACGAGGATTCGCCGCGCCGCAACCCGTTCTTCGGCCTCACCGTGGTCGCGTGCGAGCGGGGCGTGATGCGCCAGTACCCCGACGGCATCTACGTCTATGACGCGCAGGGGCGGCGCGAGGTGCCGGCGCCGCCGCATCGCGGCCGCGCGCCCGAGCTGCTCGAGCTGTACGAGGCGGTGACCGAGGACCGCCCGACGCTTCTCGATGCGCGCTGGGGCATGGCGACGACCGAGGTGTGCCTCGCCGTCCTGCAATCGGCGCGCGAGCGGCGCGAGATTACGCTTGCCCACCAGACCAGGGCGCCGGTCCTGCCCAAGCGGCCCGCGCCGGAAATCGCCGCGGCGGAGGGTCGCGCGTCGTGACGCGGTCGATCTCGATCTCGCTCGTCGCCTCGCCGCTGACGACCCCGATCCTCGATGGCACCGTCCGCCTCGACGGAGTCGCGCCGAAGCCCCACACGGCGCCATCGGTCGACGACAATTCGCGCGCCATGCTTCGGGGCGACTACGACGTGGCCGAGATGTCGCTTGCGACCTTCCTGCGCGCCAAGGACCGGGGCGCGAAGCTGATCGGCCTTCCGGTCTTCCCGGGGCGGCGTTTCGTCCAGCCCGGCATCGCGGTGCGCACGGGATCGGGCATCGCGAGCCCGCGCGGCCTCGCGGGGCGGCGCGTCGGTCTGCCGCAATACTGGCTCACCTCGTCGGTCTGGCACCGCGGCGTTCTGGCGCACGAGTACGGCGTCACGGCGGACAAGGTGGACTGGGTGACGGTGGTGCCGGAGCGGGGCGAGGCCGAGTTCCCGCGGGGCGTGCGCGTCGCGACCAAGGCGGGCGCCAAGATTCCCGATCTCCTTGCTTCGGGCGAGATCGACGCGGCCTTGGTGCCGCGCCCGGTGACGGCAAAGGCCTATGGTCCCGCCGCGGGGCCGATTTTCGCCGATGCCGCGTCGGCGCAGCGCGACTACCTCAAGAAGACCGGCATCTTTCCGATCATGCACTTCATCGTGATGCGCGAGGCGCTCGCGGCCGAGGAGCCGGGCATCGCCGGCACGCTTTCCGCCGCGTTCGAGGCGGCGAAGCGGCGCGCGCTCGCCGATCCCGCCCAACGGGCGGCGCTCGAGCCGCCTGTCCACGGCATGGCGAACGACGCCGCGATCGAACTGTTCGGCGGCGACCCGTGGCCCTATGGGCTCGCGCGCAACCGCGCCGTGCTCGAGACGTTCGTCGCCTATGCGCGCGAACAGGGGCTGTTGCAGGCGCCGCTCGCGCTCGAGCGGCTGTTCGTCGACGTCGCCGGATAGGGAGGTCCGACATGGCTGACATTCTCGGCGTCGGGTTGAGCCACTATCCGGGCCCGCTCGTGCCGGCGAAGGACTGGCCGCGCATGCTGAAGCGGAACGTGGATATCGGGCGGGTGAAGCCGGATGTTTTCGCCGACCGGTCGCGTTGGCCCAAGCCGATGCAGGCGGAATGGGGCGGAGACGACGGCGTCGCCGCGGCGCGCGAGCACGAGGCACGCCTCCTCGCCGGGTACCGCGTGCTCCGCCGCGCCATCGACGAGTTCAAGCCCGATCTCGTCGTCGTCTGGGGCGACGACCAGTTCGAGAACTTCCGCAAGGACTGCGTGCCGCCGTTCTGCGTCTACATTTTCGACCAGGTGGTGTGCCGCCCCTACGGCGGCGGGCGGCGCCCGTTCCATACCGAGGACAACGCCTGGGGCCTGCCCAACGAGACCGAGCTTGTGATCAAGGGCCACCGCGACGCCGCGGCTGGGCTCGCGCGCTACTTGCTCGAGCACGACTTCGACATCTCCTACGCGCACGAGGTGCGCGCCGAGTCCGGCCTCGCGCACTCGTTCAACAACACGGTCGTGTTCCTCGACCGCGAGCGCCGCGGTTTCCCGTACCCGGTGATCCCGTTCCACGTGAACTGCTACGGCAACCAGTTGATGGAGACCGCGGCGGGCGCGCGCGGCCAGGGGATGGCCGGCCGTTCGCCGCCGGCGCCCTCCCCGCGGCGCTGCTTCGAGATCGGGCGGGCGACCGCGCGCTATTTCAAGGAGAGCCCGTGGCGCGCGGTGCTGATCGGCTCGTCGTCCTGGTCGCACGGCTCGCTCACCGCGAAGCACGGCAGGCTCTACCCCGACCTCGCCGCCGACCGCGCGCTCTACGACGATCTCGCGGCCGGCCGCATGGCGCGCTGGGGCGACATCCCGCTCGCCGACATCGAGGATGCGGGCCAGCACGAGGTGCTCAACTGGGTTTGTCTCGCCGGCGCGATGAGCGAGCTCGGCCAGAAACCCGAGATTGTCGATTACGTCGAGACCTACCTGTTCAATTCCTCGAAGTGCTTCGCGCTGTTCCCGCCCGCGGGCGCCGGCTCCGCCACGGCCATGGGCGCCGGTACGCGCGCCGCCCCGTGAGCTTCGCCGGACAGGTCGCGATCGTCACCGGCGCGGCGCAGGGGCTCGGGCTCGCCTGCGCCGAGGCCCTCGCGCGCGAGGGCGCCGCCGTCCTGATGGCCGATTTCAACGGGCCGAAGGTGGAGGAGGCGTCACGACGCCTCGCCGCTTCGGGCGCCCGCGCCAAGGCGGTGCGCTGCGACGTGAGCGTCGGGGCCGAGGTCGCCGCGATGGCGGGCGCGGCGATGGACGCGTTCGGCCGCATCGACATCCTGGTCAACAACGCCGGCGGCTCGGGCAGCGCGCCGGCGAACGATATCGAGCAGGTGACCGACGCGATCTGGGCCGACGTGATCGGGCGCAACCTCACCGGCACGTTCCTGTGCTGCCGCGCCGTCGTGCCGCACATGAAGGCGGCACGGTACGGGCGCATCGTCAACTTCTCCTCCGGCCTCGCCCGCGGCACCGGCCGCCCGCAAGGCACGGCCGGCGCCGTCCT
>DASWLB010000426.1:0-3481 GCA_036396315.1 Alphaproteobacteria bacterium | reverse complement strand
CCATGCCCACGCGCGCATCGCCCGCGACGAGGATTGCGGGATCGAGCCGCACTTCGCGCTCGTGCTCGCCGACGATCCGACCTTCCAGGCCGAGATCGCGGCCGCGCGTTCGCGCCGCGTCGCGCGCGATACCGAATGGCTCGCGCACCGGTTGCGGTTCGAGCACGCGCGGACGACGCCCGCCAAGCTCCGCGTCGGCTACATCTCGCCCGCGTTCGGCGACAAGCCGACGGCGCACCTCGTCGCCGGCATGATCGAGGCGCACGACCGCGACCGGTTCGAGGTGGTGGGCTATGCGCTCGGCCCGGACGACGGCAGCGACTACGCGCGCCGCGTGCGCTCCGCCTGCGACGGCGGCTTCGTCGAGCTGCGCGATGCCCCGACCGCGGAGGCGGCGCGGCGCATCCACGCCGACGGCATCCACATCCTCGCCGACCTGCGCGGCTACGCGCAGGGCTACCGGCCCGAGGTGTTGGCGGTCCGCCCGGCACCGGTGAGCGTCGCCCTGGTCGGCTATCCCGGCACGATGGCGGCGCCGTTCATCGACTACTTCGTCGCCGACGCGATCGTCGCCCCGGCCTCGCTCGCCCCTCAATTCACCGAAACGCTGGTGACCATGCCGGGCAGCTACCTGCCGGCCGACGACCGCCAGGCCGTGGCCGCGCCGGTCGCGCGCGACGAATGCGGCCTGCCCGACGGCGCGGTGGTGCTCTGCTGCTTCAACACCAACTACAAGATCGAGCCCACGATCTTCGGCGCCTGGATGGAGATTCTCGGCACAGCGCCCGGGGCCGTGCTGTGGCTGATCTCGTCGAACCCGGCGGCCGAGGCCAATCTGCGCCGCGAAGCGGCGGCGCGCGGGGTCGATCCCACGCGGCTCGTATTCGCCGAGCGCTGGGCGAAGCCGCGCCATCTCGCGCGCCACGCGCACGCCGATCTGTTCCTCGACACCCATTTCGTCAACGCGCACACCACCGCGGTGGACGCGCTCACCTCTTGCGTGCCCGTGCTCACCTGGCCGGGCGAGAGCTTCGTCGCCCGCGTCGGCGCGAGCCTGGTCTCGGCCGCCGGGCTCGAGGAGCTGATCGCCTTCGACCGCGACTCCTACGTCGCCATGGCAAGCGCGCTCGCCCGCGATCCGGCCGCGCTCCTCGCGCTCAAGCAGAGGCTCGCCGAAAACCGCGCCACCGCGCCCCTGTTCGACACGCGGCGCTATACGCGGAACCTCGAGCATGCCTACCAGGAGATGTGGCGGCGTTACGCGGCCGGCCTGCTGCCCCAGCCGATCGAGGTGCCGGACGCGGTGTGAGGCACCCCCCGCCTTTCACCGGCGACGGAATTATGTTATCTGCCAACCGATTAGGGGTGCGGGGCGAGGGGGCGATGGCGGCTTCCGCCGGGTGGCTGTCCACGGCCGAACAGGACGGATCGCTGCGTTTGAATGCCGGCGGGCGCTGGGAAACGGCCGCGCTCGCCGAGCTCGACGCGGCGCTGCGGCGCATCGCGCCGGCGCCCGGGCGCGCCGTGCGCATCGATCTCGGCGGCCTCACCCACCTCGACACCGCCGGCGCCTGGGTGATCCATCGAACCGTGCGCGAACTGCGCGCGAAGGGGATCGCGGCCAGCCTCGACAACGCGGCGCCCGCCCATGCCGCGCTGATCGAGGCGATCGCGCGCAACGACCGGCCAGGCCTGCCCGGCCGGAAGCGGCCCAACCCGCTGGTCGCCCTCCTCGACCATTGGGGCCGCGCCTTCGTCGGCGGGCTCGCCGAAGTAGGCGGGCTCCTGTCGTTCCTTGGGCTCGCGACGATCACCGCGCTCCGCGCCCTCGCCCAGCCGGGCCGCATCCGCATCGTGCCTCTGTTCAGCCACATCGAGCATACCGGGCTCACCGCGCTGCCCATCATCGGACTCCTGTCCTTCCTGATCGGCGTCGTGCTCGCCTATCAGGGCGCCGACCAGCTGCGCCGCTTCGGCGCCGAGATCTTCACCGTGAACCTCGTCGGCGTCTCGATGCTGCGCGAGATGGGCATCCTGTTGGCCGCCATCATCGTCGCCGGCCGGTCGGGCAGCGCCTTCACGGCGCAGATCGGCACCATGCAGGTGAACGAGGAAATCGACGCGATGCGCACGCTCGGCCTCGACCCGATCGAGGTGCTGGTGCTGCCGCGCGTGATCGCGCTGGTGATCGTCCTTCCCCTCCTCGCCGTGTATTCCGACCTGATGGGGCTGTTGGGCGGCGCGCTCATGTCGTGGGCGGTGCTCGACATCTCGCTGGTGCAGTTCATGGAGCGGTTGCGCGGCGCCGTGCCGGTCTGGTCGTTCTGGGTCGGGCTGATCAAGGCGCCGGTCTTCGGGCTGCTGATCGCGCTCGTCGGCTGCCGCCAGGGACTCGAGGTCGAGGGCAGCGCCGAAAGCGTCGGACGCCAGACGACGCGGGCGGTGGTCATCTCGATCTTCCTCGTGATCGTGACCGACGCCGTGTTCTCCATCTTCTTCTCCGCGGTGGGCATATGAACGGGATCGTCGGCGAGGTCGTCGTCCGCGTCGCGGGGCTCGTCACCCGGTTCGGCACGCAGGTCGTCCACGACGGGCTTGACCTCGAGGTGCGGAGCGGCGAGGTGCTCGCCATCGTCGGCGGGTCGGGCTCGGGCAAGTCGGTGCTGCTCCGCACCATCCTCGGCCTCAATCGCGCCGCCGCGGGCCGCATCGAGATATTCGGCCGCGACACGGCGCGCCTTCCAGAGGCGGAGCGGCGCGCGATCGAGCGGCGCATCGGCGTCCTGTTCCAGCAGGGCGCGCTGTTCTCCTCGCTCACCGTCGCCGAGAACGTCGCCGTGCCGCTCAAGGAACACACCGAGCTGCCCGATGCGCTCATCGCCGAGATCGTCGAGCTCAAGGTCGCGATGTCGGGGCTGCCGCCGGACGCCTGCGCCAAGTATCCGTCGGAGCTGTCGGGCGGCATGAAGAAGCGCGCCGGTCTCGCCCGCGCGCTCGCGCTCGATCCCGAAATCCTCTGTCTCGACGAGCCGACCGCCGGGCTTGACCCGATCGGGGCGGCGGCGTTCGATGCGTTGATCGCGGGTCTCCGGTCGGCGCTCGGCCTCACCGTGATCATGGTGACCCACGACCTCGATTCGCTGTACGCGATCGCCGACCGGATCGCCGTTCTGGTGAACGGACGCCTGGTGACCGGCACACTGGCCGAGATGGAGCGGATGACCGATCCCTGGATCCACGAGTACTTCCACGGGCCGCGCGCGCGCGCCGCCGTCGCCGCGGGGGCGTGAGGCAAGATGGAAACCCGGGCGAGCTACGTCACGGTCGGGGCGTTCGTGCTGGCGCTGGTCGCCGCCACCTTCGCCTTCGTCGTGTTCCTTGCCCGCGTCGAGTTCGAGCGCGAGCCCAACGTCTATCTCATCAACTTCACCGGCACGGTGACGGGGCTCGGCATCGGCAGCCCGGTGCGCTACCGCGGCGT
>DASWLB010000425.1:0-8916 GCA_036396315.1 Alphaproteobacteria bacterium | reverse complement strand
AGGGGGAGGGGGTATTGGTGCGCGTCCCCTCCCCCCTTGCGGGGGAGGGACAGGGTGGGGGGTCTCGCCCGCATGACCACGGAGACCATCCGCCTCACGGTCAACGGGCGCGCGCGCGAGGCGGCGGCCGAGGCGCGCGTGACCCTCCTCGATTTCCTGCGCGAGGCGCTCGGCCTCACCGGCACCCACATGGGCTGCGAGCACGGGGTGTGCGGCGCCTGCACCGTGCTGCTCGACGGTGCGCCCGTTCGTTCCTGCCTCATCTTCGCGGTGCAAGCCGGCGGCCACGCGGTGACGACCGTCGAGGGGCTCGCGCGCGAGGACGGCGCGCCCGGCCCGTTGCAGGAGGCCTTCGCCGAATGCCACGGGCTGCAGTGCGGCTACTGCACGCCGGGCATGCTGATCGCGGCACATGCGCTGCTCGCCGAGCGCCCCGACCCGAGCGAGGAAGAGATCCGCGAGGCGATCGCCGGCAATTTGTGCCGCTGCACCGGATACGTGCAGATCGTCGAGGCGATCCGCCTCGCCGCCGCGCGGGCGCGCGGGGGCGACAGATGAGCGCGACGACGCTCCGCAACACGCGCTTCGTCGCCAAGAAGCGGCGCACCAAGGAAAGCCGGCGCTTCACCACCGGCGCCGGCAGCTTCGTCCAGGACCTGGCGCTGCCCGGCACGCTCCACGTCGCCCCGCTCGCGAGCCCGCATCCGCGCGCCCGCATCGTCGCGATCGACACGTCGGCCGCGCGCGCGCATCCCGGCGTCCACGCCGTCGTGACCGGAGACGAGATCGCGCGCCATTGCGCGCCGCTCTATCACGGGCTCGACCTGCCCAACGTGCGTTGGTACCCGCTCGCCGTCGGCATGACCCGCTACGCCGGCGAATGGGTCGCGGCCGTGGTGGCCGACAGCCGCGCCATCGCCGAGGACGGCGCCGAGCTCGTCGGCGTCGACTACGAGCCGCTTGCGCCGGTGACCGATCCCGAGGCGGCGCTCGCCGACGCAGCACCGCTCGTCCATCCCGACCACGGCACCAACCTCCTCTATCGCGGCAAGTTCGTCTGGGGCCCCGTGGATGAGGATTTCGCCAAGGCGCGCCACCGGCTCAAGTTCCGCGCCCGCTGGGGGCGGAGCGCGACCGTGCCGATCGAGACGTTCGGCGCGCAGGCGCGCTGGGACGCGGGGCGCGAGGTGCTCGAGGTCTGGGCGTCGATCCAGATGCCTAACTATCCGGAGCAGATCGCGAACGCGCTGCGCCTGCCGCTCAACGCCGTCAAGGTGCATTACGACGTCGACGTGGGCGGCAGCTACGGCGTCAAGCGCGGCATCAAGCACACCGTGCTGGTGGGCCACCTCGCCCGCGCGCTCGCACGCCCGGTGCGGTTGATCGAGGACCGGCTCGACAACATGGCGGGCGGCGACGCGCACGGGCCGGACCGCATCTTCGACACCGAGGTGGCGTTCGACGGCGACGGCACGATCCGCTCGCTCCGCATCCGCGCGCTCGACGACGCCGGCGCCTATCCCGGCCGCGCGCCGTTCCAGCTCGCGAAGCCGATCAGCGCCATCGTCGGGCCCTACCGCATCAACTCGGTCGCCTACGAGCCGATCTCGGTCACCACCAACAAGGCGGGCCAGGTGCCGGTGCGCGGCTTCGGCCAGGCGCCCGCCAACTTCATGATCGAAACGGCGGTGGACAAGGTGGCGCGCCAACTCGGGCTCGACCGCATCGAGGTGCGCCGCCGCAACCTGATCCGCGCCGACGAGTTCCCCTACGAGATCCCCTCGGGCAGCCGCTACGATTCGGGCGATTACCATGCGGTCCTCGACAAGGCGCTCGCGCTCGCCGGCTACCCCGAGATGCTCAAGCGCCGCGATGCGGTGCGCGCGCAAGGGCGGCTCGCCGGCATCGGCATCGCCTGCTGCCTCGAGCCCTCGGGCGGCAACAACATCCACGAGATGCTGATGAACCCGAAGGCCGAGATCTCGACCTTCCCCGAAGCCTGCCTGGTGCGCATCGACGTGCAGGGCCGCGTGACCGCGACGATGGGCACGACGACCTCGGGCCAGGGGCACGAGACGCTCGTCGCCACCATCGTCGGCGAGGAGCTCGAGATCGACCCCGACGAAATAAGGGTGATCCATGCCGATTCGCTCGCGAGCCTGCCGACGCGGAGCCCGGTGGCGAGCCGCATGGCGATCATGCTGGGCGGCGCGGCCTCGGGCGCGGCGAAGAAGCTCCGCGCTAAGCTCGTCGCGATCGCCGCGCACAATCTCGGACAAGCCGCGGACCGGCTCGAATACGAAGCGGGCGACGTGTTCGACCGCGACAAGCCCGCGAACAAGCTCGCCTTCCGCCAGCTCGTCGCCATCGCCCACCAGCAGTACCACAAGCTCCCGCCCGGAATGGAGCCGGGCTTGCAGGAGATCCACATCTTGCAGGTGCCGGGCGGCGGCGTCTTGCCCGACGCGCAGGGGCGCGTGCCGATCTACCCGTGCTACGCATTCCAGGCGCACGTGCCGCTGGTCGAGATCGACCCGGCGACCGGCAAGGTGACGGTGCTCGACTACGCGGTCGCGCACGATTGCGGCACCGTCATCAACCCCGACATCGTGCGCGGCATGATCGTCGGCGGCATCGCCCACGGCATCGGCGCCGCGCTGTACGAGAAGTTCGCCTACGGCGCGGACGGACAGTTCCTCAGCGCCACCTTCGTCGATTACCTGATGCCGTCCGCGCACGAGATTCCGGCGGTGCGCGACGTTGCGCACTGCACCCCCTCGCCGCTCACCTCGCACGGCCAGAAGGGCTCGGGCGAGGGCGGCTATCTCGGCGCGCCGGCCGCGATCGCGAGCGCGGTGAACGACGCGCTTGCTGCGCGCGGGCTCGTCCTCGACGAGCTGCCGATGCGGATGGCGATCATCGAGGAGCTGTTGAACGGTCGACATTCATGAACTATTGCCTATTGTCGTCATGGCCGGGTCGCGCGGAACGCGCGAATCCCGGCCATCCACGGGCCTCTTGGGTCGATGGTGCCGCACGATCGCCGGAAGAAGCCCGTGGATGGCCGCGACAAGCGCGGCCATGACGTTGGGAGTTGGGGCGAAGTACATTGGATCGGAAAGCTCAATCGCGAAATCGACTCAAGCGAGACATGCCGCCGGTTCACCCCGGTGAGATCCTGAAAGCCGACTTCCTCGAGCCGCTCGGGCTCAGCGTCAATGCGCTCAGCAAGGCGATCGGCGCGCCTAGGACGCGGCTCAACGACATCGTCCGCGGACGGCGTGGGATCACGGCGGGCACCGCCCTTCGGCTCGCCCGCTACTTCTGCGTGAGCGCGCAGTTTTGGATGAACCTGCAGTCGCATTACGAGTTAGAGGTTGCCAAGGGTCGCCCTAACGCCCGGATCCGCCCATGATCATCGACACCCACGCCCACCTCGTCCCCGCGCCGATGCTGGAGGCGCTCAAGACGGCGATCTCGCGCTTCCCGTCGATCGAGATGCTGCACGAGGTGGGCAAGTACCGGCTCGCCTTCGCGGGCGGCGCGCCGACGCGCCCGATCGCGGCCGATCTCCAGGACACCGACCGGCGCCTCGAATGGATGGACCGCGAGACGGTGGACGTGCAGATCGTCGGCGGCTGGCTCGATGCGTTCGGCTACGAGCTGCCGCCCGACGAGGGGCTCGAATGGGCGCGCTTCACCAACGAATGGCTGCTCGCCGGCACGAGGAGCGAGCGGCTCGTCCCGATCGCGACGGTGCCGCTGCAATCCGGCCGCCACGCCGCCACCGCGCTCGAGGAGGCGCTCGCGGCCGGCTTCACCGGCTTCATGCTCGGCACCCAGCCGTTCGGGGCGAGCGGCAACCTCGACGATCCCGGGCTCGATCCGTTCTGGGAGGCGGCGTCGGATCGCGGCGCCGCGCTGTTCCTGCACCCCATGTTCGGCTGCGGCGACGCCAGGCTTGCCGATTACGGCATGATCAACGCGGTCGGGCGCGGCCTCGACACGACCACGGCCGTCGCGCGCCTCCTGTTCTCCGGCCATCTCGAGAAGTATCCCGGATTGAAGATCGTTCTGTCGCACGGCGGCGGGGCGCTGCCCTATCTCGTGGGGCGGCTCAAGCGCAATCATGCGATCATGCCGAACGAGGTGGCCGATCCGGTCGCCGGGTTCCGCAAGCTGTGGTTCGACAGCGTGCTGTTCGACCCGGCGAGCCTGCGCTACCTGCGCGACCTCGTCGGCGCCGACCGCATCGTGCTCGGCTCCGACTATCCGTTCCCGATCGGCGATCCCAACCCGGTGCGCATCGTCCGCGCGGCGGGACTCGGCGCGGACGAGGAGCGGCGCATCCTCGGCGAGACGGCGGCCTCGCTGTTCCACGTACACGAACACGCGCGACCGTGATCCTCATCCTTCGGGACGCGCCCCCTTCGACAAGCTCAGGGGGCGCTCCTCAGGATGAGGAAGAAAAAAGAACTCCTCGTCCTGAGGAGCGAGCGAAGCGAGCGTCTCGAAGGATGAGGAACGCTACTGCGTGTCGGTCAGCGCGTGGGTGAGCTGCAGCTTCAGGAGATGCCAGATCTCCTTGCGGTACTCGACGAAGCGCGCGCTCGCCTTCAGCTCCTCGTCGTTGGTCCAGCGCGGGCGCGGCAGATCGACGTCGATCGTGCGGATGATCCGCCCCGGCCGGGCCGAGAACACGATGATCTGGTCGGACAGGAAGATCGCCTCGTCCACGCTGTGGGTGACGAACACGACGGTGCGGCGCTCGAGCTCGAGCAGCTTCAACAGCTCGATCTGCATGAGTTCGCGGATCTGCGGGTCGAGCGCGCCGAACGGCTCGTCCATGAACAGGTAGGACGGCGCGACCGAGAGCGCGCGGGCGAGCCCGACGCGCTGCTTCATCCCGCCCGAGAGCTGGTGCGGGAAATAGCGCGCGAATCCATCGAGACCGACCAGCTTGAGCGTCGCCTCGGCGCGGGCGCGCCGCGTCGCCCGGTCCGCGCCCTGGGCCTCGAGCGCGAACTCGATGTTCTTCTGCGTCGTGCGCCAGGGCAGGAGGTTGAATTCCTGGAACACCATCGCGCGGCCGACCACCGGACCGCGCACGATCTCGCCGTCGATCCGCACCTGCCCGACGCTCGGCTTCACGAGCCCGTCGAGAATGCGCAACAGCGTCGTCTTGCCGCATCCGGACGGCCCGAGGAGCGAGACGAAGCTCCGGTCCGGGATCGCGCACGACACGTCGTCGAGCACGTGCAGCGGATCGTCGTCCTTGCGGACGAAGGCGTGGCTGACGGATGAGACCTCGATCAAGCGGGGCTCACGCGTGACTTTCGAGCCACGGCGCGATGCGCCGCTCCATGTTGCGCAGCAGCGAGTTGAGCACGATGCCGACCGTCGCGAGGATCGCGACGCCGACGAAGATCATCGCCGTGTCGTACATCGCGCCGGCCTGGAAGATGAGGTAGCCGAGCCCCGCGGTCGAGGCGTAGAGCTCCGCCACCACGACCATGATCAGAATGCGCCCGACCGACAGCCGGATGCCGGCGATGATGAACGGGATCGAGGCGGGCAGCACGATCTTCCACAGGATCTGCAGCTCGCTCGCGGTGAACGAGCGCGCCGTCTCGATCAGGCGCCGGTCGACGTTGGATACGCCCGCCTCGGTGTTGATGATGATGACGAACACCCCGCCGAGGAAGATGAGCGCGACCTTGGAGGCGACGCCGATGCCGAGCCAGATGATGAGGAGCGGCAGGAACGCGACGGTGGGCGAGGAGTACTTCGCCATGATGAACGGCTCGAGCGTGTCGCGCGTCAGGCGCGAGCGCCCCATCGCCGCGCCGAGCGGCACGCCGACCGCGATCGACAGGAAGAAGCCCCAGCCCGCGATCTCGCCGGACGCCGCGATGTGCGGCCAGATCGTGCCGTCGGCGAACACTTCGAAAATCTTGATGGCGACGCCCGACGGGCTCGCGAGGAACAACGGGTTCACCGCGCCCGATGCGACGGCCCATTCCCAGATGCCGAGGACCAGGACGATGCCGATGGTTCGGGTGACGGCGGTGCGGTGCGCGCCCCATACCGCCTCCAGCACGCCGCTCCGCTCCGGTTCGCCCGCGAGCGCCCCGCGCAAGCCGGCCGCGGCGAGTTGGGTCTTTGCCATGGCGAACGCCTCCCGGTATCCGATGACCTATTTTCGCGGTTTCCAGCCCGCCGCGTCCAGTTCGCGGTTGACCTCGGCGAGGACCGAGAAATCGTACACCTGCGCGGCGGTCACCCGCTTGTCCTTGGGAATGTTCAGGATGTCCGACCGGGCGTCGATCTCTTGGCGTTGGACCGCAAGCGGGATCGTGCCGTCCGCGGTCTGCACGTCGATCGCGTCCTTGTAGGCGGCCCGGATCGCCTCGCGCGGGGTCTTCGGGTTGCGCTTGAAGACCGACTCGACGGCGTCGTCCCCGAACGCGCCCATGTGGCGACGCCCCTTCATGACGGCGCGCAGGAAGCGCTTGGTGGCCTCGCGGTTCTCCGTGACCATCTTGGCGCTCGACACGGCGCCGCCGACCGGCAGCTTGACGATCGATTTGATGTCGGCGACCTGGTGCAGGTTGGGCTGCGTCCGCACCTGGGCGACCTCGTCGAGCGTGAGCGACGCGGCCGCGAGCGAGCCGGATATGACGGCGGCGAGCCGTCCCGCCCCGACCCCGATCGGGGTGTACGATACTCCAGACGGATCGAGGTTGCGCGAGGCGAGCGCCATGCGGATGGCGAGTTCGTGCGTGTCGCCGCGGGTGATGACGCCGACCGACTTGCCCTTGAGGTCGTCGAGCGTCTTGATCGCCGGGATGCCGGACCACAGCTCGTAGGACGGCCGGTCGGCCGACACGAACACGAGTTTCATCGGCGCGCCGCGCAGGATGGCGCTGATCGCCGCGCTGGGCGAGCCGCTGAACTGTATTTCGCCGGACATGAGCGCCGGCGTGGCGGTGCCGCCGCCGGCCTGCACCATCTCGACTTCGATCCCTTCCTCCTTGAAGTACCCCTTGTCCTCGGCGAGGAAGTACATCGCGTAGGCGGGGATGAGGACGGGCACGGTGTACTTCACCTTGTCCGCGGCCTGCGCGCCCGCGGCGGACAGCGCGATTGCGACGGCCGCGGCGGCCAACATAACCGACGTCCTTGTCATGGCGCCTCCCTAACCAGGTTATGCGACGCGGCGACGTGCGCGATCGCTATTTCGTCGGCTTCCAGCCCTGCGCCTTCAGCTCGCGCCCAACTTCCTTCGCCAAGGTGAAATCGTAGATCTTGGACAAAGGCGGCATCTTGTCCTTCGCGACGCCGATCAGCTGGGCGCGAATCGTCGCCTCGGTCTTTTGCAGCTCGTCGGAGATCGAACCGTCGTCGGTGCGCCCGTTCATCGTGTCGTCATAGGTGGCTGCAATCGAGTCGGGGCTGACGCCCTTGTTGTAATCGGCGACGATCTGGATCGTTTCGGCGCGGAACGCTGCGGCGTAAGCGTGGCCCTTTGCGACCGCGCGGATGAACCGCTTGACCCGGTCGCGCTTCTGCTCGAGATCGACGGCGCGGACGGCGGTGCCGGTAAGCGGCAGCTCGATCTTCTTGTACATGTCGTAGATGAGGGTCGCGTTCTTGAGCAGCCCGCCCTTCTTGAGCTCGTCCACGTCCTGCGGCGAGATGATGGCGACCGGCAGCGAGCCCGAGGCGATCGCGGCGCGGCGCGCGTCGCCGAACCCGAGCGGGGTGTAGCTCACCGAGTTCGGATCCATGCCGTGCTTCAGGAGGACGAGACGCATCGAGGTCTCGAACGTGTCGCCGCGGCTCTGGATGCCGACCGCCTTGCCCTTCATGTCCTGGATCGTCTTGATCTCGGGCTTGGTGGACCAGACCTGATAGGTGAGCTGGTCCCACGGGTAGAAGATGATCCGCATCTGCCCGCCCTTGAGGATCGCGCTGAGCGCCGCCGACCCGGACGTCGAGACGTCGGTCTGACCGGACAGCAGCGCCGGCGTCGCCGCACCGCCCGCGGCCTTGATGATTTGGACGTCGAACCCCTCTTCCTTGAAGTAGCCCTTGGCGATCGGGATGAAGTACGGCGCGTAGTTCATCGAGGTCGACGCGATCGACATCGAAAGCTTCTCGAGCGTCTGGGCCGAGGCCGGCAATGCGTCGCCGGCGAAGGCGACGGCGGCTGCGAGCGCCAAGCTCGGCGCGAGGCTGCGCGTCATGGGAATCCTCCCGAATTCGTTGTGTCGCCACGTTTCGCCCGGTGCGGTCTCCGGGCGCGCTTCTTGCGGGTGAGCGTAAAGGACGCCACGGAGGGGCGCAAGGGCACGCGATGCTTCAAGCAAGGTCCGTAAGTCCCGGTCGCACCTTTGTGAGCAGCGCGTCGGTCTGGCCGGCCAGATCGTCGGAGGCGATCCGTGCGATGAGGCCGGTCATGCCGGCCTTGGCGTAGGCCGCAAGCTCGCGCGCGCATTCCTCGGGCGTGCCGAAGATCGGCGTGAAGGTGCCTTCGAGCCGTTCGCGCGGGCGGCGGAAGAACGACACCATCCAGTCCCAGCCTTCGCGGCGCGCGCGGTCGCCGTCGGTCTCGCAACGGACGGCAGCGAACAGGTGCGACGTCGCGACCTCGGCAGGCGACCGGCCGTAACCCGTCGCGAAACCGTCGATCGCCCGCCGGTGGGCGGCGAAGTCGGCGGCGGTCGGGCCGGTCGAGACCCAGCCGTCGCCGATCCGCGCGACGCGCTTCAACGCCGCCTCGGCCGCTGTGCCGCCGGTCGCGATCCAGATCGGCACGGGCTTCTGCACCGGCTTCGGCAGGATGCCCGCATTGTCGATGCGGAAATAGCGCCCCTCGAACGTGACCCGCTCCTCGGCCCACAGGCGCCGCAC
>DASWLB010000424.1:0-5581 GCA_036396315.1 Alphaproteobacteria bacterium | reverse complement strand
GGAGCGGCGGTGCGGGCGTGACAATGCCGGCCCGGCCCATGCCGGGAAGGCGGGGGAGGATGGCACCAGAGTCGGCGATGCGCGCCGCGGCGAACGGCGCGGGCGAGGATTACGTCGAGCGCGCGCGGCAGCTCGCGCCGCAGATCGAGGCGGCGGCGGAGCGCGCCGAGCGCGCGCGCGAGCTGGCGCCCGAGGTGCTCGACGCGCTGCACGAGGCCGGCCTGTTCCGCCTGCTGCTGCCGCGGCGCTTCGCCGGCGCCGAGCTCGACCCGGCGAGCTACTGGCGGGTCCTCGAGGCGGCGGCGGCGTGCGACGGCAGCGTCGCCTGGTGCCTCGGCCAGGGCAACGGCTGCGCCACCGCCGCCGCCTATCTGGACTCGGCGGTGGCCGACGAGATCTGGGGCCGCGATGCGCGCGCGGTGCTCGCCTGGGGCCCCGGCAAGGGCGAGGCGCGGATCGACGGCGGCGGCTATCGCGTCTCCGGCCACTGGTCGTTCGCGAGCGGCGGCCGGCACGCCACCTGGCTCGGCGGCTATGCGGCGGTGATCGGCACCGACGGCACCCCGCAGCGCCTCACCGACGGCAGCCCCGATGTGCGCGTGATGCTGTTCCCGGCGGCCCAGGCGACCATGACCGACGTCTGGGACGTGATCGGCCTGCGCGCCACCGGCAGCGACGATTTCGCGGTCAGCGACATCTTCGTCGCCGCCGACCACGCCTTCACCCGCGACCATGCGGGCGACCGGCGGATCGCGGCGCCGCTCTACCGGTTCACCAGCACCGCGCTGTACGCGATCGCCTTCTCCGCGGTCGCGCTCGGCCTCGCCCGGCCGATGCTGGAGTCGTTCAAGGCGCTCGCCGCCGACAAGACGCCGCGGCTCGCCCGCCAGCGCCTCGCCGACAGCGCCGTCGTCCAGTCCGAGGTCGCGCAGGCCGAGGCGCGGCTCGGCGCCGCGCGCGCCTATCTGCTGAGCGAGATCGAGGGCATCTGGGCCGCGGTAGTCGCGACCGGCACGGTCACGGTCGACCAGCGCATGCGCATCCGGCTCGCCACCACATTCGGCATCCACGAGGCCAAGCGCGCCGCCGATGCGGCCTACGAGCTTGCCGGCGCGACCGCGATCTTCGCCTCGCGCCCGTTCGAGCGCCGCTTCCGCGACCTGCACACCGTGACCCAGCAGATGCAGGGGCGGCGCGCGCATTTCGAGACCGTGGGCGCGTTCCTGCTCGGCCAGCCGCCGGACCTGTCGGTGATCTGAGCGGGCGCGAGATGGACCAGGGAGGACTGCGATGAAGGTGACGGTGGTGGGCGCGGGCGCGATGACATCCGGATGAACATGTTCGGTCTTGGATATCCGGCCTATTGCGGAACCATATGAACGCGCCTGCGCTCAAGCTTCGCAACCCGCCGATCGTCGAAGCGGTGGTGGATGTGGATTGCGACACGCCGCCGGGGTTCGACCTGGACGCGGTCGAGGAGCAGGCACGCGAGCGCTTTCGCGACCGTTATCCCAAATCTCGCAAGCGCTTCGTGCACGAGCTGGAGGTCACAACGAGAGCCGAGGCGCTGTCGAAGCTCTCCGCCAGCCAGGCGGTTCAAGCGTTTCAGTTTCTTGACGACGACGAAAGGCAGCTCGTGCAGGTGCGCATGCAGGGCTTCTCGTTTAACCGGCTGGCGCCATATACCAGCCTGGACGATTACCTTCCGGAGATCGAGCGGACGTGGCGGCTGTATGTCAAGCTGGTGACGCCGGTCGAGACGCGGGAGGTGCGCCTGCGCTACATCAATCGCATTCTCCTGCCGACAGAAGCGGGCAAGGTCGAGCTGGAAGAATATCTCAAGATCGGTCCGCGCCTGCCCGACGAGAAAGCGCTGGAACTGACAGGTTTCCTCGTTCAGCAGGCCGCCGTCGAGCCTGAAACCGGCCACCGGGTCAACTTGACATTGACCGCGCAATCGCCGGAGAACGGGAAGCTACCAGTTATCCTCGACATCGCCGCGGCGAGTGCGCTCAGGGCACCACCGGACGATTGGCAGGGCATCCGGCAGACGGTCGATCGGCTGCGAGGATTGAAGAACCGGACGTTCCGAACGACGCTGACCCAAAAATGCTTGCAGCTTTTCCGATAATTCCTTCGGCCGGTTATCCGGGTCTGCGGGCGAGAGGGCGCGGAAGCACCGCTGTCTCCTTCGAAGCGGAGCAAGTGGACAACGCGACCGAGAGGGTAGAAAGGCAGCGCGAGAGCTCGCAGGCGCTGTTCGGGAAGAAGGCGGCCAAGATCGATCAATTGTGGGCGCTGGCCCGCGAATGCGCGGACGAGAATTGGGACGGGACCGGCGCCGCCGCGATCGAAATTGGCGCCGTTCTGCGGACAGAGGGATTCTTGCGCGCGCTGCCCGACCGGGTCCCGCTTCCCGAACTCGCGGTCGAGCCCGATGGGGCGGTCTCGCTCGACTGGATTCGCTCGCCCAGACGCCTTGTTTCGGTGAGCGTCGGCCGCGGCAGCCGGCTCGCCTTCGCCTGGCTCGACGGGACGAACAGAGGCCACGCGGTAGAGCGGTTCGACGGCGAAACCGTGCCGGGGCCTATCCTCGAACGCATCGAAGCGGTCGTGGGAAACGGGGATGCTGCCCTCCGGGCTCCCTGAGATCGTCGCCGATGGCGAGGACCTCGCCCGGTTTCTCACCTCCTCGAGCCAGTACACGGCTCGGATGGCGAAGCCTGCGGCGTTCCTGCCCGCGCCGAAAGGCCGGGAAACGTCGGTGTTTCGCCACGGCGCAGAGCCAGCTGATGCGCTGTGGGCGATCGGCGAGAGGATCGTGGCCGGGAGTCGCACAATTCACGGCGCAGCAGTCGTCAAGGCCGGCGACGTACGGGCGTCAGGGCTCGGCGTGTTCGCCGAGGAGCCGCCGCCGCGGCACGCGACGATCCGAGGCTGGCCGTGGCGTGACGACGATCCTGAGCTGCAAAAGGCACAGCAGAAGGAACTCGCGATCCTCGTCGCCAGCGATGCGACGCTCGTGTGGCGTTTCCCCTGACGCCGCGGCGAGGCAACGCAATTCCAAATTGCGGAGAAGTTTACGGACAGCCTCGCCAAACTGGCCGGGCAGGAGAAGAAGAGGGAGGACTGCGATGAAGGTGACGGTGGTGGGTGCGGGCGCGATGGGCGCGTCCTACGGCGGGCTGCTCAGCGTCGCGGGCCACGAGGTCGGCCTGATCGACATCCGGGCGGACCACGTGGCGGCGATCGAACGCGACGGGCTCCACGTCGACGGCGTGCTCGGCGACCACCGCGTGCGCCTGTCGGCGGCGGCGGCGCCGGCCAAGGGCCAGCGCGCAGAGGTCGCGATCGTGTTCGCCGACACCAACAACACCCGCGCCGCCGCCAAGACCGCGGCCGGGCTGCTCAGCCGCGACGGCGTCGCCGTCACCTTCCAGAACGGCCTCGGCAACGTCGAGGCGCTGCAGGCCGAGATCGGCCCTAAGCGCGTGCTCGGCGGCTCGAGCATGTGCGGCGCGACCAGCCGCGGCCCCGGCCACGTGACCCTCACCCATATGGGCCTCACCTCGGTCGGCGAGATCGACGGCCGCGCATCCGCGCGCGCGACCGCGCTGGTCGAGGCGCTGCGCGGCGCCGGCTTCGAGGCCCAGCTCGCCCCCGACATCATGGCGGTGATCTGGCAGAAGTTCGTGGTCAACTGCGGGGTCAACGCGATCGCCGCGACCACCGGCCTGCGCCCCGGCGAGATCGCGCGCTTGGCCGACGTCGACGCCTTCCAGGACCGCGTGCTGGCCGAGGTGATGGCGGTGATCGCGGCCAAGGGCATCACCCTTCCCAACCCCGACATCGTCGCCGCGATCAAGGACGGCTGCCGGCGCAACTTCAACCTGCCGTCGATGCTCCAGCACGTGCGTGCGGGCCGCAAGACCGAGATCGAGGCGCTCAACGGCGCGCTCATCCGCGAGGCCAAGGCGGCGGGAGTCGCCACCCCCTGCAACGAGGCCCTCGTCGCGCTGCTCAAGGGCCGCGAGCTCGCGCGCATGAGGGAGGTCGCCGAGCCCGACCTCGACTACGACGCCTGGCAAGCGCGCGTCGCCGCCGGCACGGAGGCGTGATGACTCGGGAGAGGGCCACTTTCGCCTGTGTGGCGTCCGCCCCCTCACCCACCCCCGGATTTAATCCGGGGGTCGGGTAAGGCGCGGCGATGCCGCGCCAACCCTTCGCAACCCTCTCCCCCACTTGTGGGGGAGAGGGTAGGGTGAGGGGGTCGTCCCAGTCGGGCGAAAAGGCGCCTCAGCCGGCGAAGCGGGGCTCGGGCACGCCGCGGATGCCGAGGCCGGTGATCCGGAACAGGCTGCCGGCCAGGAACTGCGGCCTGGCCTCGACCGCGAAGTGGTCGTGCACCGCCGGGTGCTTTACCCGCGCCATCGAGGTGACGTAGAGCTCGTCGAGCCTCGGGCCGCCGAACATCACCGAGGTGACGTTGCGCACCGGCATGCCGATGCGCCGCTCGACGGTGCCGTCGGGGGCGTAGCGCACCAGCTCGCCGCCGATCAGCTGGGCGTTCCACAGGTAGCCATCCTCGTCGACGGTCGAGCCGTCGGCGACGCCGGCGTCGTCGCGCGTCGAGGCGAAGACGCGCCGGTTGGCGAGCGCGCCCGCCGCGATGTCGTAGTCGTAGACCCACAGCTCCTCGGCGAAGGTGTCGGCGAAATAGAAGCGGGCATCGTCCGGGCTCCAGCACGGCCCGTTCGAGCAGATGATGCCGTCGTCGACCTTGGTGACCGTGAGGTCGGGATCGAGCCGCCACAGGCCGCAGAGGGCGAGCTCCTCCTTGTCGTCCATGCCGCCGGCGAAGAACCGGCCGCGGCGGTCGCACTTGCCGTCATTCAGCCGCGTGCGCGGCTCCTCCGCCTCGATCAGCTGCACGAGCTCGAGCGCACCCGAGTCGAAGTCGAACAGGTAGAAGCCGTCGTCGAGCGCGAGCACCGCGCCGCCGCCCGCGCGCAGCGCGAGCGCGCCCACGTCGTGGTCGAGCGACCAGGTCTCGACCTTGCCGCTCTTCGGGTCGAGCCGCCAGATCGACGGCTTGCCGACCCGCCGGCCGGTGCCGTCGACCCAGTACAGCCGGCCCTCGCCCGCGTCCCATACCGGCCCCTCGCCGAGATAGTTGGCGCAGTCGAGCACGCACTCGATCCGGATGGTCATGGCTCGGCGGTTCTACGTCAGTTCGGGCGGACGGGCCAGGGCCGTTTGGGGTGGCACGCGGAGCCGCGAAGGGCGCGGAGAAGGGTTGAACCACAGAGGACACGAGTATCTATTATTCTGTGGACTCCGTGCGCTCTGTGGGTGGTCCTTTTCGCTCATCTCCGCGCCCTCCGCGGCTCCGCGTGAGTCCCTGCCCGGGGGGCCTGCCAGCTCGCCGGAATGCGGCGAGTCAGAACACGATCACCTTGTCGGCGGCGAGGGTGGCCGCGGCAAGCTCGTCCATCGTGCTGCGCCTCGCGCCGTCGACGATGTCGGTCTCGGCGAGCCCGCGCGCGTCCATGCAGGTCCCGCACAGCAGCACCTGTCCCTT
>DASWLB010000423.1:0-5893 GCA_036396315.1 Alphaproteobacteria bacterium | reverse complement strand
CCCCGGACCGTTGGCTATGGTGCGACGCACCGCGCGGCTGCGCCGTCTCGCCTCGCGACCGTCGCCGTCGGATACGCCGACGGCTATCTCCGGTCGTTGTCCAACCGCGGCAGTGCCTTCCTCGGCGGCGTCCGGGTTCCGGTGGTGGGACGCGTTTCCATGGACCTGATCACCCTCGACGTCACCAGCGCGCCGCGCGAGCTTGCGCGCCCCGGATGTCACGTCGAGCTGATCGGGCCGCACCACTCCGCGGACGACCTCGCACGCGAGGCCGGCACCATCGGATACGAGATCCTGACGAGCCTCGGGCGGCGCTACCACCGCGTCTATCTCGGCGACGCGGCGCCGGCCGCCCGCCCGGACGCCTAGCCCGCGCGCATGGATTTCCTCGCCGCCATCGGCCGCGTCTTTCTCGGCTTCCTCGCCGCGACCGGACGGCTCGCGCTGTTCACCGCATCGGCGCTCCTCCACAGCGTGACGCCGCCGATCTATCTGCGGCTGATCGGCCGCCAGATGATCGACGTCGGCTACTTCTCGCTGCCCGTCGTGGGACTCACCGCGGTGTTCACCGGCATGGTGCTGGCGCTGCAGAGCTACACCGGGTTCGCGCGCTTCTCGGCCGAGAGCGCAATCGCCAACGTCGTCGTCCTGTCGGTGACGCGCGAATTGGCGCCGGTGCTCGCCGGCCTGATGGTCGCGGGCCGCATCGGCGCGGCAATGGCGGCCGAGATCGGCACCATGCGGGTGACCGAGCAGATCGACGCGCTCGTGACGCTATCCACCAGCCCGTTCAAGTACCTCGTCGCGCCGCGCCTGATCGCCGGGCTCCTCATGCTGCCCTGCCTCGTCCTCATCGCCGACATCATCGGCGTGTTCGGCGGCTACCTCATCTCGATCGGCAAGCTCGGCTTCAACCCGGCCACCTATCTCAAGAACACCTGGGATGTGCTCGAAACGATCGACGTCGTCTCCGGCCTGGTGAAGGCCGCCGTGTTCGGGTTCCTGATCGCGTTGATGGGCTGCTACCACGGCTACAACTCGCGCGGCGGCGCCCAGGGCGTCGGCCAGGCGACGACGAACGCGGTCGTGTCGGCCTCGATCCTGATCCTGTCGTTCAACTACGTCATCACCGAGCTGTTCTTCTCGATATGAACACCAACGTTCCCAAAATCGCGGTGTCGGGCCTCAACAAGTCGTTCGGGACCAAGCGCGTCCTGCGCGGCGTCACGCTCGAGATCGGCGCCGCGGAATCGCTCGTGGTGATCGGCGGGTCCGGCTCCGGCAAGTCGGTGCTGATCAAGAACATCCTCGGGCTGATGAACCCGGATTCGGGCTCGATCCGCATCGACGGCGAGGAGACCGCGGGCATGACGGGCGGGACGCGCGAGCGCGTGCTGCGCAAGTTCGGCATGCTGTTCCAGGGCGGCGCGCTGTTCGATTCCCTGCGCGTCTGGGAGAACGTCGCGTTCGGGCTGATCCAGGGCCACCAGATGGACCGCAAGAACGCGCGCAACGTTGCGATCGAGAAGCTCGCCGCCGTCGGTCTCGGCGCGGAGGTGGGCGAGCTCTACCCGTCCGAGCTGTCGGGCGGCATGCAGAAGCGCGTCGCGCTCGCCCGTGCGATCGCGACCGAGCCCGAGATCCTGTTCTTCGACGAACCGACGACCGGCCTCGATCCGATCATGGGCGACGTGATCAACGACCTCATCATCGCCTCGGTGCGCCGGCTCGGCGCGACCGCGCTTTCCATCACCCACGACATGGCGAGCGCGCGCAAGATCGCCGACCGCATCGCCATGATCTACGACGGCCGCATCATCTGGGCGGGACCCGCGGCCGACATCGACCGGTCGGGCAACCCGTACGTCGATCAGTTCATTCACGGCCGCGCCGAAGGCCCGATCCGCATGGAGGTAAGGCGCCAGTGAGCGACGCCGGGAGGGGCCGGACCGAACGCGCCGGGCGGGGAGGCCCCGCCTAGGTGGCGCGCGCGGCGCACCGCTACGTGTGCCAGGAATGCGGCGCCGCGACCAACCGGTGGGCCGGGCGCTGCGACGCCTGCGGCGCGTGGAACGCCATCGTCGAGGAGGCCGGCGGCGAGGCGCCCCCGCGCGCCCTCAAAGGGGCCAAGGGCCGCCCCCTCGCCTTCGCTTCGCTCGCCGGTGCGCCGACCGGCGTGTCGCGCTTCGCCACCGGCATCGCCGAGTTCGACCGGGTGGTCGGCGGCGGACTCGTTCCAGGCTCGGCCGTCTTGGTCGGCGGCGATCCCGGGATCGGCAAGTCCACCCTCCTCCTCCAGGTTGTGTCCGCCCTCGCGGGCGAGGCGAGCTGTGCCTATATCTCGGGCGAGGAATCGGTCGATCAGCTGCGCATGCGGGCCGAGCGGCTGGGATTGGCGGCGGCGCCGGTCGCGCTCGCCGCGGCGACCGACGTGCGCGACATCGCGGCGAGCTTGGATGCGCCGACCGGCCCGCGCCTCGTGGTGATCGATTCGATCCAGACCATGTTCGTCGATTCGCTCGATTCCGCGCCCGGCACCGTGACCCAGGTGCGCGCCGCCGCCGAGGCCCTCACTCGGCTTGCCAAGCGGCGCGGCTTCACCGTGATTTTCGTCGGCCACGTCACCAAGGAGGGCGCCATCGCCGGCCCCCGCGTGCTCGAGCACATGGTCGACACCGTGCTCTATTTCGAGGGCGAGCGCGGCCACGCCTTCCGCATCCTGCGCGCGATCAAGAACCGGTTCGGGCCGACCGACGAGATCGGCGTGTTCGAGATGACGGGCCAGGGGCTCACCGGCGTCGAGAATCCGTCCGCCTTGTTCCTCGCCGACCGCAGCGAGGCGGTGAGCGGCAGCGCGGTGTTCGCGGGCATCGAGGGCACAAGACCGCTGCTGGTCGAGATCCAGGCGCTCGTGTTGGGCTCGACCCAGGCGACGCCGCGCCGCGCCGTCGTCGGGTGGGATTCGGGCCGGCTCGCCATGGTGCTTGCCGTGCTCGAGGCGCGCTGCCGCCTGCCGTTTGGCGGCAGCGAGGTCTATCTCAACGTCGCCGGCGGGCTCCGCATTGCCGAGCCCGCGGCCGACCTCGCCGTCGCCGCCGCGCTCGTCTCCGCGCTCACCGGCGTGCCGACGCCCGTGGACGCCGTGGTGTTCGGCGAGATCGGGCTGTCGGGCGAGGTGCGCGCGGTCGCCCAGACCGACCTCCGGCTGCGCGAGGCGGCCAAGCTCGGCTTCGCGCGCGCCATCCTTCCCGCGCGCGGGCGACGGCGGCGCGGCCCGGCCACGTCCGAGCCGATCGAAACAGTCGAGATCGCCCGCCTGGCGGAGCTGGTGGAGATGCTGGGCGGCACCGGGGACGGCGCAGCGCGACGGGCGAAGCGATGAACGTCCTCGACATCGTCATCCTGGCTTTCCTGTTCCTCTGCGCGGTCGCGGCGTTCTTCCGCGGCTTCGTGCAGTCGGTGCTGTGGATCGCGGTCTGGGTCGGCGCCGCGTTCGCCACGGTCTATGCTTTCCCGCACGCAAGTCCGCTCGTCCGCCAGTGGATCGCCAACCGCGCCGCGGCCGACATCGCGGCCGGGCTCGCCGTGTTCGTCGCCACCCTGATCGTGCTCTCGGTCGTCCGCCATGCCATCGGTCAGACGGTGCGCAACAGCGCGCTGTCCGCGCTCGACCGCTCGCTCGGGTTCCTGTTCGGGCTCGCCTTCGGCACGGTGCTCATCAGCGCCGTCTATTTCGGGCTCGCGTCCTGGTCCGACCGGCGCGACCAATGGCCGGACTGGGCGCGCGAGGCGCGCCTCCTGCCCGTTGTCGAGCGTGCGACGCTCGCCATGTGCTCGGTTGCCCCGAAGCGCATGCGCAACCAGTGCGACCGGGTCGTCGGATCGACCGCCCGGTCGAGCCCTCGCGACATCGAGCGCGAGTTCGAGCGCCTCGCCGCGCCCCCGGCCGGGGCCGGGACTCAGGACAGTCGGCCCGGCTACAAGGAGCAGGAACGGAAAGACCTGGATAGGCTTTTCGAATCGACGCGTTAACCCCATATCTTAAACCACGGTAGAAAGTAATCGGGGCCATTGCCTTCGGCCTTGGGACGCGGTATCAGGCGCCCGGGGCGCCGGCCTGCCGCCCCGGACATAGGGTCGATGATCACCACCCACCCGTTCGACGACGACCACCTGCACGAGGAATGCGGGATTTTCGGCGTTTACGGCCATCGCGACGCCGCCGCGCTGACCGCGCTCGGGATGCACGCGCTGCAGCACCGCGGCCAGGAGGCCTGCGGCATCGTCTCGTATGACGGGCGGACCTTCCATACCCACCGCGCGATCGGGCTGGTCGGCGACAATTTCGGCGACGAGGCGGTGATCGCCCGCCTGCCCGGAATGACCGCGATCGGCCACAACCGCTACTCGACGACCGGCGCCACGGTGATGCGCAACGTCCAGCCGCTGTTCGCCGATTTCGAATCGGGCGGCTTCGCGATCGGGCACAACGGCAACCTGACGAACGCCCGCCGGCTGCGCCGCGAACTGGTGCGCCGCGGCTGCCTGTTCCAGTCCACGACCGACACCGAAGTCATCATCCACCTGGCGGCGACCAGCCCGCTCGGCAGCGTGACCGACCGCATGATCGACGCGCTGCACCAGGTCGAAGGCGCCTACGCGCTCGTCGCGCTCACCAACGAGGCGATGATCGGGGTGCGTGACGCGATGGGCGTCCGCCCGCTCGTGCTCGGCCATCTCGACGGCGCGTGGATCCTGTCGTCGGAGACCTGCGCACTCGACATCATCAACGCCAAGTTCGTGCGCGAGGTGGAGCCGGGCGAGGTGATCGTCATCGGCCAGGACGGGCTCAAGACGCTCAAGCCGTTCGTCGCCAAGTCGCCGCGGTCCTGCATCTTCGAATACGTCTACTTTGCCAGACCCGACTCGGCCGCCGACGGGCGCAGCGTGTACGAATCGCGCCGGCGCATCGGCGTCGAGCTCGCGCGCGAGGCCCCGGTTGCGGCCGACGCGGTCGTGCCCGTGCCCGACTCCGGTGTGCCCGCCGCGCTCGGCTACGCCCAGGAATCGCGCATTCCCTATGCCCTCGGCATCATCCGCAATCACTACGTGGGGCGCACCTTCATCGAGCCGACGGAGCGCATCCGCCACCTCGGGGTGCGGCTCAAGCACAACCCCAACCGCTCGATCATCGCCGGCAAGCGCATCGTGCTGGTCGACGATTCGATCGTGCGCGGCACCACCTCCACCAAGATCGTCGAGATGATCCGCCAGGCGGGCGCGACCGAGGTGCACATGCGCATTGCGAGCCCGCCCACGACCAACTCGTGTTTCTACGGCGTGGACACGCCGGAGCGCAGCGCGCTGCTCGCCGCAACCCATTCGCTCGAGGAAATGGCCCGAGTCATCGGCGTCGATTCGCTCGCCTTCGTGTCGATCGACGGCCTGTACCGCGCGATGGGCGAGGCGCGGCGCGATCCGATCCAGCCGCAGTTCTGCGACGCCTGCTTCAGCGGCGACTACCCGATCCCGCTGATCGATCAGCAGGAAGGCGACACCAGCCGCCAGCTTTCGCTGTTCCATCAGCTGGCCTAGGCGTCCCGCCCGCACGATGGCGAACGGCTCGTCCCGGCTCGAAGGCCGCATCGCGCTCATCACCGGCGCATCGCGCGGCATCGGCGCCGCGGTCGCGCGGCGCTTCGCGCGCGAGGGCGCCCAGGTAATCCTCGCCGCCCGCACCACCGGCGGCCTCGAGGAGGTCGACGACCTGATCCGCAAGGACGCCGCGGCCGACGGCCGCACCGCGCCGCCGGCGACTCTCGTGCCGATGGATCTCGCCAACGGCGACGAGATCGACGGGCTCGCGGTCGCGATCGCGGAGCGGTTCGGACGG
>DASWLB010000422.1:0-2634 GCA_036396315.1 Alphaproteobacteria bacterium | reverse complement strand
GACGACTACGAACCCTGGCGCCCGGGCTGAGGCCCGGTGCGCGCCGCTGAACCGGAGGGCCGCACGCGATGGGACGCAACCTGGTCGAGACCCTGATGGGCGCGGTGGTGATCGTGGTCGCCGGCCTGTTCATCGTCTTCGCCTATTCCAAGGCCGACATCGGCACCGTCGAGGGCTACCGTCTGCGCGCCAAGTTCGACCGCGTGGACGGCGTCAAGCCGGGCACCGACGTGCGCATCAGCGGCATCAAGGTGGGCACGGTGGTCGACCAGCGCCTCAACCCCGACACGTTCCTCGCCGAGGTCGTCATCACCGTCGATCCGAAGGTGAAGGTGCCGAAGGACTCGGCGATCAAGATCCTGCTCACCGGCCTCCTCGGCGACACCTACCTCGCGATTTCGCCGGGCGGCGCCGACCAGAATTTCCGCGAGGGCGACGAGTTCCAGTACACCCAGGGCTCGGTCGACCTCATCTCGCTCGTCGGCCAGGCGGTGTTCGGCAAGGCGGGCGGCGATTCGGCGGGCAAGGATGGCGCGAAACCGGCCGATGGCGCCCTCAAGTAGGTCGGCCGCGGCCCTGCATCGCAGGCTACCCCGAAGCTACGCGCGCATCGTCGGCGTTGCCGGCGCGCTCGCCGTCGCGCCCGCCGCCCACGCGGCCGAAATCGCCGTGCTGCAGGGGCTCGACAAGGTGACGGCGCGCGTCTCCTCGTTCGAGGCGCCGATCGGCGAGGTGGTGCGGTTCGGCACGCTCGAGATCGTCGCCCGCACCTGCCGCAAGCGCCCGCCCGAGGAAACGCCCGAGAGCGCCGCGTTCCTCGAAATCACCGACAACCGCTCGGGCGAGACGCCGCGGCGCATCTTCTCCGGCTGGATGTTCGCCTCGAGCCCGGCGCTGTCTGCGCTCGAGCACCCGGTCTATGACGTCTGGGTGGTGGACTGCAGGAACGATTCGAGCTCGTCCGCGCCGAGGTCCCGGTAGAACGTCGCGCTTACGTCGAGCGCCGCGGCGAGCAGCTCGCGATAGCCGTCGCGGTGGATCTCGCGCGCCCCGAACTGGCCGAGGTGGTCGGTGACGAACTGCGTGTCGAGCAGCCGGAACCCGCCCTTCCTGAGCCGCGCGACCAGGTGGACGAGCGCGACCTTCGAGGCGTCGGTCTCGCGCGTGAACATGCTCTCGCCGAAGAACGCGCCGCCGAGCGCGACGCCGTACAGCCCGCCCGCAAGCTCGCCGCCCCGCCAGCACTCGACGCTGTGGGCGCGGCCCATGCGGAACAGCTCGCCGTACAGCCTCAGGATCTCCCGGTTGATCCAGGTTTCGGTGCGCCCCGCCTGCGGCTCGGCGCAGTGTTCCATCACCGCGCGGAACGCGGTGTCGCAGCGCACCTCGAACACCTCGCGGCGCACGGTGCGGCGCAGCCGGCGCGGCAGGTGGAAGCGATCGAGCGGCAGGATGCCGCGCTTCTCCGGGTCGATCCAATAAAGCGTCGGGTCGTCGCGTCGCTCCGCCATCGGGAACAACCCGACCGAGTAGGCGCGGAGCAAAATCTCTGGCGTAAGGACGGACACGGTCTCACGCCCCGTTGCCGTTCCCGTTGCCGAGCAGCCGCTCGAGCCAGGCCACGTCGTACTCGCCGTTCAGGAAATCCGGCTCGGCCGTGATGCGCTGGAGGAGCGGAATCGTCGTCTCGACGCCCCCGATCACGTACTCCTCGAGCGCGCGGCGCAGCCGCATCAGGCACTCGTTGCGCGTCGCCCCGTGCACGATGAGCTTCGAGATCAGGCTGTCGTAGAACGGCGGCACCGTGTAGCCGGAATAGAGCGCCGAATCGGCGCGCACGCCGAGCCCGCCCGGCGCATGGTATTCGGTGACGCGGCCGGGCGAGGGCATCAGCGACACGGGCGATTCCGCGTTGATCCGGCACTCGATGGCGTGGCCGTTGAAGCGCACGTCGTCCTGGGCGAGGCGGAGCGGCGCGCCGGCGGCGATGCGGATCTGCTCGCGCACGATGTCGATGCCGGTGATCATCTCGGTGACCGGGTGTTCGACCTGGAGCCGGGTGTTCATCTCGATGAAATAGAACCGGCCGTCCTGATAGAGAAATTCGACCGTGCCGGCGTTGCGGTAGCCGATCGCCGACAGCGCCCGGCACACGACGCGGCCGAGCTCGTCGCGCTGGTCGGCATTCAAGGCGGGCGATCCCGCCTCCTCGATCACCTTCTGGTGGCGGCGCTGGAGCGAGCAGTCGCGCTCGCCGAGATGGATCAGGTTGCCCGACGCATCGCCCAACACCTGGATCTCGACATGGCGCGGCCTATCGAGCAGCTTCTCGACATAGACCGCGGGTTCGCCGAAGCTCGCCGCCGCCTCGCTGCGCGCGGTCGCGATCGCGCCCGGCAGCTCGCGCCGCGCGAAAACGCGCTTCATGCCGCGTCCGCCGCCGCCGCCGACCGCCTTGACCAGTACCGGATAGCCGATGTCCTCGGCCGCGGCGATGGCCTCGTTGTCGCCCCCGACCGGCCCGTCGCTGCCCGGCACGACCGGAATCCCGAGGCGCCGCATCGCCGTCTTGGCGGCCACTTTGTCGCCCATCAGGCGGATGTGCTCCGGCGCCGGACCGATGAACGCGATGCC
>DASWLB010000421.1:0-3538 GCA_036396315.1 Alphaproteobacteria bacterium | reverse complement strand
GGATGAGGAAGAAAAGAAAAACCACCTCATCCTGAGGAGCGCCCCGTAGGGGCGCGTCTCGAAGGATGAGGTCACACTGGCGCCGTGTCCTTGCGCTTGAGCGCCCCGGCGTAGGTCTTGACCGCCTGCTCGAGCGTGCGGGTGCGGTCGAGGGATTCGCGCGTTTCCTTGGCGTAGGGCGTCGTGTCCAACAACCGGTAAAGCTCGGCGGCGCCCATGTGGAACAGCGGCGTCACGCCCACCGACTCGAAGGTCGCCGCGATCTCCTCCATCTCGCCCGCGTAGCGCCAGGCATCGGCCGGCAGGAACGGCACCGAGGCGCGCATGCGCTTCAACAGGTCGGGCTGGCTGTCGGCGTATTCCCGCACCACCTCGGCGCTCACGCCCAACGCCTCGGTGGCGGTGAGCACCGCCGCGAACAGGGCGTTCGAGCCCTTGGTGAGGGCGGCGTAGCACATCTTCACCGCCGACGCCCGGCCGGGCTCGGCGCCGCATTCGCGGAACGCCATCTTGGGCGAGGCGAGCGCGCACAGCGCCTTCGCCTCCCGCCCGCTCACGTAGATGCGGGGCGGGGCGCCCTTGCCGGGCGGCGAGCCGACGATGCCGCCGTCGACGAACGAGGCGCCCGCCGCCTCGATCACCTTGGCGATGCGCAGCGCGGTCGCCGGCGCGATCGCGTTCATGTCGCCGTAGAGCGGCCGCTTGCCGGTGCGCCGCATCGCGGCCGCGACCTTCTCGGCCAACTCCGGCGCGAGCGCGGGCGGCAGGATCGACAGGAACAGATCGGCCGCGCCGACCACCGCGTCGAGATCGGGCAGGTCGCGGAACCCGGCCCGGGCGGCGCGGGCGCGCGTCAACTCGCTGCGCCCGGCGAGGCAGGTGACGACGTCGTAGCCCTGCTCCTTGAGCGCGCCGCCGACGGCGTGGCCCATGTCGCCCGTGGAGACGACGGCGATGGTGCGGAAGGTCATGGCGTATCTCCGGTTGGAGGGACCAGGGCCGTGCGCCCCGTCTGCGCGAGGAAGACTAGCATGAGGACGAGCGCCGCGAGGAGCGGCACGAGGTCGAACAGATAGACCCAGGTCACGGCGGTCGCGACCGCGTCGGCGCCCGACACGGATTCGAGCCCCGCCATGTTGACGATGAGGGCCGAGCTTGCCGCGCCGAACGCGACGCCGAGCGAGCGCACTGTCTGGAGCGAGGACGAGGTCACCGTCTCCTCGCCCTTGGCCGCGAGCTCCATGGTCTTCGACAGCGTGTGCGGGGTGTAGAGCCCGATGCCGAACCCGAGCCAGGCGGCGCAGCCGAGCACGAAGACGAGCGAGACGCTCGCGATGTCGTAGGCGAGGCCGGCGACCGCGGTGAAGATGATGATCGGGCCCACCGCCATCGGCAGCCGCTCGCGCCCGCCATGCAGCGGCGCGACCACCGCCGCGCCGACCGACCAGGCGAGCGACAGCGCGAGGTTCGCCGCGCCGACGAAGAGCGGCGCCACGCCGTACACCGCCTGCAGCACGAGCGGCATGTAGATGTAGACCGTGTTCTGCGCGCCGCCGATCAGGAACTGGATCCAGTACGCCGCGCCGACGGGCGCGCGCATCGACAGGGCGCGGCGCGGGAACAGCCGGTTTTCCGCGTCGCGGTCGCGGCGGAATGCGTACCAGATGAGGGCGGGCCCGGCGACGACGAGGGCCCAGCGCAGCTCGTCCGCGGCGATGCGCGCCGCGGCGGCGACGCAGACGACGCCGAGCGCGAGCAGCGCGAGCCGGTCGTACGGGAAGCCGGGCCGGCCGCCGCCCGGCGTCGCGCGATCGCGCGGCAGCTTCCACAACGCGGCGGCGACGAACGTCACCGCGACCGGCACCAAGGTCCAGAAGGCGCCGCGCCACCAGCCGATCTGGGCGAAGGCGCCGCCCAGGAACGGGCCGGCGATGGTGGCGACGGTCCAGGTCGCGTTGGTCAGCGCGAAGATGCGCGGCCGCAGCCTGCCTTCGAACAGCGTGCCGATCAGCGCGTAGGAGCCGGCCGAAGCGATCCCCGCCCCGGCCCCCTGCACGGTGCGCCCGACGAGGAAGACGAGGATGTCGGGCGCCGCGCCGCACACCGCCGCGCCCGCGAGGTACACGATGCCGCCCGCCGCATAGGCGACGCGCGCGCCGACCGCGACGGTGAGCGGCGTGAAGCTCGCGGCGCCGGTGATGGTGCCGACGATGAACAGCATGAACGCCCAGGCGTAGTACGCGACGCCGCCGATGTCGGCCACCACGGTCGGCATCACCGTGGCGATGACGAAGATGTCGATCGCGAACACGCCGATGCCGAGATTGAGGAGGATGGTGTAGATGCCGAGCCGGCCGCGGAACAGCTCGCCCCACGTCGCCGCGGGCCCGGCGTGCGTCCGGTGCGGCCCGCTCATGGTTCGTCGAGGGTGAACGCCCGCTGGCGCACCGTCTGGCCGAGATGGCGCAGCAACACCGGAACCATGCGGCGCGCCGTCACGGTCTCGTCGGCGCCCTCGACGTCGTGCAGCGCCTCGCCCTGCCACAGGCAGCGCCCGTTGGTGCGGTCGTTGATGAAGATGCCGAGCCGGTAGCGGTTGGCCTGGGGCCGGTCGGCCTCGTCGCGACGCCCGCCGATCACGCTGTCCTCCGAGGACGACCACAGCCGGAAGCGCAGCTCGAACCGGTCGTTGTGGCCGGTGATCTCGCCGTAGCGCGGCACGCCGCGGTTCGCGAGGTCGCGCTCCATGCCGCCCTCGAAGGTCACCCGCACCGGCGCGCCGGCGGCGACCGCGATGCCGGACCGGCGCAGCTCGGCCACCACCACGTCGCGCAGCGCGGTCTGGGCCGGCGTATCGTCGGGCGGCTGCACCTCGACGGGAACGTTGCGGGGGACCACGCCGCAGGCGAACGCGATGAGCACGCCGTCGCCCGTCTCCTCGTCGGCCGCGCGCGCCGGTTCGAGCGTCCCGAGCGCGAGCATGCCGGCCGCCAACGCGGCGGCCCGAGCCGCCATTCCTGCCGCGATCCGCATGACGCGCCGTCCCCCTCGCCGCTCCCGATCACTATAGCAGCCCCCGCTGAGCCCCAAGCAAACGTTCATTAACCGTTGCGGCCGCATAAGAACCAGAGCCTTGTTCCCCGATTTCGAACTGCCTGCGCCGGAGCGATTTTGCGTCCCGGGCAGGAGCGGGGCGAAGAGCGTAGCGGGGACTACGGTCGAGCCCCGCGACGAACCCGGGGCGCAAAAGCGCCCGGCCCTTCGGGTTGCGCCATGGCGGGCGCCCGCGTCGTTGCGCCGCTTGCCCGTACTCCCGGTACGCGCTGCGCGGCGCGCCTAGCGGGTCGCCGCACCACGGCGCAACGCAGGTGATTCGAAATCGGGGGACAAGGCTCTAGGGATCGCCCGACATGGCCGCACGCGACGACAGGTACGAGAAGGCGAAGGCCTTCGCGCAGGGCCAGGACCCCGCGATGCGGGCGGCGATCGCCTTGCGCGACGACGTGGCGCCCGAGATCATGCTCCTGCTCGCCGAGGA
>DASWLB010000420.1:0-2537 GCA_036396315.1 Alphaproteobacteria bacterium | reverse complement strand
GGGGTGCTTCTCGACGATCTCGAGCGCGGTGAGGGGCGGCGCGACGATGCGTCCGAAGAAGCTCGCGTCCTGGCCGGACGCGATGGCCCGCAGGCGGTCCGGGAAGAACGTGACCGCGGCGTAGGCGGCCGCCGCGGCGAGAGCGGCGGCGAGCGCGACGGCGAGCGCCGCCCGCATAGCATCGGCACGCGTCGCCCCGGGCGGTCCGCGGCGCGCGACGAGGAGCGCCTCGTAGAGCGGCACGAGGAGCACGCTGAACACCAGCGTCGGACCGCGCATCAGGAGGTAGCCTGCGAGGATGCAGGCGAGGTAGGCGGCGAGCTTGAGCCGCCAGCGTGCGAGCACGTACCAGGCGAACAGGAGGACGGCGAACGCCATGTTGAGCGCCGCCGGTTCAGAGGTGAAGAGCTTCGGCCGAACCCGGCCGTAATACAGGATGTCGCGAACGTCGGATGCGTAGAGACCGATGTCGTAGACCCGCGCCCGGAACGCGTCGCTGACCGCGCGGAAGCTCGTGTAGTTCTCGAGCGCGGCGCCGACGAGTATGGCGGCGCAAAACAGCAGCAGGATTCGCGCGAGGCCGGCGCGATCGAACCGGATCGCGCCCAGATAGAACCCGTAGCAGATCGCCAACGAGTAGGTGATCTGGATCAGCCCCTTGATCCGCTCGACGAGGAGCCGGTCGTCGTGGGCAAGCAGGATGAACACGAGATAGAGCATGATCACCGCGAGCAGCCCGACGGCATGGCACTCCTGGACCTTGCCAGCGTTCTTGAGCAGGAGGAGGCCGCCGGCGGCGCCGGCGAGCACGTTGGGCAGCGGAATCCCGCCCGGCAGGCGCAGCGCGATGTCGATGTAGAAACCGAGAAGAAAGAGAACGACGAGGACCCAGTCCCCGGCGTCGGGCGAAGAGCGCACGCGCGGCGGTCCGATCATGCCGACGCCGCTACGGCAAGGAAGCGCTCCCCGCGGGTGCGCCAGTCGAAGCGCCCGGCGCAGACCTCGTAGGCGCGCGACTGCATTCGGTTGAGCCGCGGCAGGTCGTCGATGACCTCGAGCACTCCGTCGGCAAGGCGGCCGTGGCTGTCGAAGGCGAGCACCGTGTCGGGAGATTCGAGGGGCATGCCGGCGATCGAGCCGGAGATGACGGCGGCCGGCACGCGGTTGAACACGTACTCGAGTACCTTGAGCTTGAACCCGCCGCCCGTGCGCTCGGGGACGATCGCAAGCCGCGCCGCGGCGAGGTAGGGCTCCATCGCCGGCACGGGCCCGATCAGGCGGGTCGCGCGCACGCCTCGGCGCAGCCCGTCGAGGAATTCCGCATCGGCGTTGCCGACGACTTGAAGCTCGACCCCCGCGTCCGCGAAACGTGCGTCGGCCGCTGCCAGGAACTCGACGAGGTTCATCCGCTTCGCCAACCAGTCGAAACTGCCGGCGATGACGGCGCGGCGCGGCGTCTCCGCCGTGATCGACCGGTCGGCCACCCGGTGCCCGCCGTAGCCGGGAGAGAGCACGAGAACGGGCGTGTCGGGCCGGCGCGCGGCGAAGCGCGCGGCGTCGTCCGCGGTGATCGCGGTGACCAAGTCGGCCGAATCGACCATTCGCCGCTCGAGGCGGCGCGCCTTGGCAGCGTCGCGGGCGAGCGCCGCGCGCATCCAGGGGCTGCCTTCGAAGTTGCGGGCGAGCCCGGCGCGCGTCGTCTCCTCGTGGTTGTGCGACACGTAAACGACGCGGCGCGGACCCCTCCAGCGGGCGACGCGATCGACCAGCGGCAGGGCCCAGCCGGACGACAGGCCGTCGAGCACGACGGCGTCCCATGCCTCGGACCTCGCCAACGATGCGAGCCGTCGTCGCATGGTCGCGGCATTGGCGCGATGCGCGACGTGCGGCAGGGTCGACGCCAGGCTCGCCGCGCGCGACCGCGGCGGGGCGGCGATCGGCCACCAGCGGACGCCGCCTTCGATCTGTCCCGGCCGGCGCCGCGAATCGGCGCTCGCCGCGCACACCACTTCGATCCGGGCGCCGGCCTCCCCCACAGCGGCGATCAGGCGGCCCGAATAGATGCGCTGTCCGTCGCGCTCGGGCGCCGGATCGATCCAGGTCAGCCACAGGAGTCTCACCGCCGCGCTTCCCCTCCCCGCGGTCAATAAGCGTTGCGACCGCCGAAACCCCTGAAGAAAGTCCACAGGATGATCTTGAGGTCGAAGGCGAACGACCAATTCTCGATGTAGTAGAGGTCGTGGGCGACGCGCTGCTCGATCTGCCGCAGCGTGTCCGTCGCGCCGCGCCAGCCGTTGACCTGCGCCCAGCCGGTGATGCCGGGCTTCATCCGGTGGCGCGCGGCGTAGCGCTGCACGGCATTCTGATACAGGATTCCGCCCGCCTTCGCGGCCAGCGCATGCGGCCGCGGGCCGACGATCGACATGTCGCCGCGCAGAACGTTGATGAATTGCGGCAGTTCGTCGAGACTCCAACGCCTGAGAAAGGCGCCGAGCCGCGTGACCCGAGGGTCGTCGCGCCGCGTGAGCGATTCGGCC
>DASWLB010000419.1:0-4420 GCA_036396315.1 Alphaproteobacteria bacterium | reverse complement strand
GTCTGCATCGCGGGCTCGAAGAAGCCCGTCTCGAACAGGCCGGGCTCGACGCCCGGCGGCACGCGGCCCGGCTGGTAGGAGGCTTTCGCCACCTCCTTGAGCGGGATCTTGCGGTCGGTGCCGGCGACCCGGAACGTGCCGCGGTCGAACTCCATGTCCGCTTCGGCCGCCTCCAGGATGTGGGCGGCGATCTTCCGTCCCTTCTCGACGATCTTCTCGGCGGCGCGCACCACCGCCGAGCCGCCGATCACCGCCGAGCGCGAGCCGAACGTGCCCGAGCCCCAGGCGATCTTGTCGGTGTCGCCCTGGACGAGCAGCACGTCGGTCGAATCGACGCCGAGCCTGTCCGACAGGATGATCTTGTACATCGTCTCGTGGCCCTGGCCCTGCGAGGTGGTGCCGACGAGGAGCGACACCGAGCCGGAGGGATCGAACCGGATCTCGGCCGTCTCCGGCCCGGGCGGCGCGCCCGCGCGCTCGATCGCGTTGGCGATGCCGAAGCCGCGCAGCTTGCCGCGCCTGCGCGCCTCCGCGCGCCTTGCCTCGAACCCCTTGTAGTCGGCGAGCGCGAGCGCATCGGTCATGTTCTTCTCGAACTCGCCGCAATCGTAGGTGAAGACGAGCCCGGTCTTGAACGGCATCGCCGACGGCGGGACGACGTTGCGCCGGCGGATCTCCGCCTTGTCGATCCCTAAGTCGCGCGCCGCCTGGTCGACGATGCCCTCGATCACGGTGCACGCCTCGGGCCGGCCGGCGCCGCGATAGGTCGCGGTCGCCACCGTGTTGGTGAACACGCCGTACACCGTGACGTGGATCGCCGGCGTGCGATAGACGCCCGCAAGCGTGCCGAGATTGCCGAAGGTCGAGAGCAAGGTGCGGTCGGACGACAGGTAGGCGCCGAGGTTGCACAGGTTCTTGACGCAGAGCGCGAGGAAATGCCCGTCCGCATCGAGCGCGAGCTCGGCTTCCGAGACGTTGTCGCGGCAGTGGTCGTCGGACAGGAAGGCCTCGCTCCGCTCCGCCACCCACTTGACCGGCCTGCCGATGCGCCTCGCCGCCCACAGCGCCAGCACGTTCTCGGTCGAGGTCACGCCCTTCGATCCGAACGCGCCGCCGATGTCGCCGCACACGATGCGGAAACGGTTCTCGGGCACGCGGAACACGTCCTCGGCGAACAGCTTGCGCGTCGAATGGATGGTGCCGATGCAGCCGTAGAGCGTGTAGCGGCCGTGGCGCGCATCGTACTCGCCGATGCAGCCGCGCGGCTCGATCGCGTTGGCGGCGATGCGGCTGATGACGAAGCGGCGGCGCGCGACGTGGTGCGCCTTGGCGAAGGCCGCGTCGACCGCCGCCTTGTCGCCCAGCTCGAACACGTTGGAGATGTTGTCGGGGCAATCCTCCCACACCGGCGGCGCGCCGGGCCGGACCGCGTCGGCGGTGCGCACGACCGAGGGCAGCGGCTCGTAGTCCACCTCGATCGCCTCGGCCGCATCCTTCGCCTCATCGAGCGTCTCGGCGACGACGTAGGCGACCTGGTCGCCGACGAACCGCACGCGCCCGTGCGCAAGGTTCGGGTGCGGGTTCGTGTACATCGGCGAGCCGTCGGGGCGCTTGCGCGGGATGCGGCAGCGCGTGGTGCCGAGCCCGTCGGCCTTCACGTCGTCGTAGGTGAGCACGGCGAGGACCCCCGGCATGGTCTTGGCGCGCCGCGTGTCGAGCCGAAGAATCTTGGCGTGCGCGTGCGGCGAGCGCAGCACGGTGCCGTAGGCAAGCCGCGGGCGTTCCATGTCGGCGACGTACTCGCCCTCGCCGCGCAACAGGCGCGGATCCTCCTCGCGCGGCACCGGCTGGCCGATTCCGAACTGACCCATGACGACGCTCCTCCCAAGCCGCTCTCCCTCATCCTTCGAGGCGCGCTGCGCGCGCACCTCAGGATGAAGAAAAATCAAAAAACCTCCTCATCCTGAGGAGCGGTGCGGAGCACCGCGTCTCGAAGGATGAGGACCGAAAATCCTAAATCGCGACCACCACCTTGCCGAACAGCGCGCCCGACTTCTGGTACTCGTAGGCGGCGCGCGCGTCCTCGAACGGAAACACGCGGTCGACCACGGGCACGATCCGGTTCGCCGCGATGCACGCGTTCATCGCCTCGAACATGGCGCGCGAGCCGACGAAGATGCCGTTGAGCCGCGCCCGCTTGCCGACGAAGTTGCCGAGGTTGAACTGAGTCGTCCGCCCGGCGAGGAAGCCGATCAGGTGGACCTGCCCTTCGGTGCGCACCGCGGCGACCGAGCGCTCGAGCGTGCCGGCGCCGCCGACCTCGACCACATGGTCGGCGCCCTGCCCGCCGGTGACGCGCAGCACCTCGTCCTGCCAGTCCGGCGTCTTCCGGTAGTTGATCAGCCGGTCGGCCCCGAGGCCCTTCGCGCGTTCGAGCTTCGCGTCCGACGACGAGGTGACGATGACGCGCGCACCGGCGGCCTTGGCGAGCTGGAGCGCGAAGGTCGCGACCCCGCCGGTGCCGAGCGCGAGCACCCACTGGCCCGGCAACAGACCGCCTTTCACCATGAGCGCGTGCCACGCCGTGACCGCGGCGCAGGGCAAGGTCGCGGCCTGCTCGAAGGTGAGGTGATCGGGCACGCGCACGACCCCATGCTCGGGGAACACGGCCAGTTCGGCGAGCGCGCCGTCGAGCGGCACGCCCAACGTGGTCGCGCCCATTTCCGGCCGGAACGGCCCGTCCTGCCACGCCTGGCAGAAGATGCCGGCGACCCGGTCGCCGACCGCGAACCGCGTCACCCCCGGCCCGACCGACGTTACCTCGCCTGCCCCGTCCGACAAGGCCACGGTTGGACGCGCGACCGTCCCGAAGCGGTACTGCCCGGCGACGATCGCCTGGTCGCGCGCATTCAGCGCGGCGGCGCGCAGCCGCACCGCGACCTCGCCCGCCCCGGGCTTCGCCTCGGCGCGATCGGTCCGCTTCAGCGCCTCGAGCGATTTCGCCCCGGGCTCGATCACCCACGCCCGCATGCCGGCTCCTCCCGCGTTCGTTCTCGGCCCGAAGATTGCCACGCCCGCCCGCGCCCTCCAAGAAGGATGCCGACACGGTTGGCACGCGCCGGACCGCATGGCACGCTAGGCGCGCCAACCAGCGGAAACCTCACCCCATGAAATTCGCGTTCTTCATGATGCCAATCCACCACCCGTCGGAGAATCCGGCGCTCGCGTTCCAGCGCGACATCGGGTTCATCCACCTCGCCGACGAGCTCGGGTTCGACGAGTTCTGCATCGGCGAGCACCATTCGGGCGGGTGGGAGACCATGCCGGTGCCCGAGATGGCGCTCGCCATGGCGGCCGCGAAGGCGCACCGCATCCGGCTCGGCACCTCGGTGGTGAACCTGCCGTTCCACCACCCGTTCCACGTGGCCGAGCGCATCGCCTTCCTCGACCATCTGACGCGCGGGCGCGCCATCCTCGGCATCGGGCCGAGCGCGCTGCCGCCCGACAAGCAGCTGTTCCAGGTGCCGCAGGAAAAGCTCTACCCGATGATGGCGGAATCGCTCGATATCATCGTCAAGCTGCTGGAGTCGCCCGAGCCATTCGACTACGCGGGCCGGTTCTGGAGCTTCAAGAACATGCGCCTTCAGCTCCGGTCCTTCCAGACGCCGCGCCTGCCGATCGCGACGCCGTCCGCGACCGGCAACGAGGCGACGCTCGAGATCGCGGCGCGCCACGGGCTGCATCTCTGGATGCCGGCGGGCAAGGGGCGGCCCACCAAGCACGCCGACGATTGGGCGAAGTACGAAAAGCTGTGCGCGAAGTACGGCACCGTCGCCTCGCGCGAGGGCTGGCGCATCGCCAACTACTTCTATCTCGCCGAATCGCGCGAGGAGGCGCTCGCCGATGTCGAGCGCGGCATCCTGCGCGAGGCGAGATACTTTTCGGAGACGGGCCTGAAGCGCGCCTACGAAAACTACCCCAACCAGCCGTTCGACGAGTTCACGCCGCTGTCCTGCATCGACCGACGCGATTGGGTGGTCGGCACGCCGGACGACGCGATCGCCTGGATCGAGGCGAAGCGGAAGGAGTTGGGCCATTTCGGCGGGATCATGATCACCACCCACGAATGGACCGAGACCGCGAAGATCCGGAAATCGCTCGAGCTGTTCGCGCGCTACGTCATGCCGCATTTCCAAGGCCACACCCAGGACCTGCACGACCAGTGGAAGCGGGTGCTCGACGACAATGCGAAGGGGTGGCCCGGTCTCGCCAAGGGCGCGGCGCCGTACAACCTTGCGGCGAAGACGTGAACGCGCCCGGCGGGCCCGGGCACGATCGTCGGGTACGAGAGGATACGCGATGGTGGCCGTCGATGTCCCAGTCCTGATCGTGGGCGGCGGGCCGGTCGGCCTCGCGCTCG
>DASWLB010000418.1:0-2754 GCA_036396315.1 Alphaproteobacteria bacterium | reverse complement strand
CACGGAGGTCCAGGCGGAGTTGTCGAAGGCGGTGCGGTGGGATTCGACGCGCGCCGACGTGGCGCCGGTCTCGCCCGGAGGCATGCGCTACATCCCGGGCGAGAAATACGTCGAGTCGCAGCGCGAATCGATGCTCGCGCGCCGCGCCGAAGCGATGGCCTTCATCCGCGAGCTGCGGCCGAATTGAGCTCTTGGTCGGATCGGACATGATGCGAATGCGCGCTCGGTGTGACGCACCCCCCACCCTGATTTTGCAGCCCAAACGATCCAGTGAATCGTTTGGGCGCAAAATCCCCCTCAAGGGGGGAGGGGACGCGCCCAAGAACCCCCTCCCCCTTGAAGGGGGAGGGTTGGGGAGGGGGTGGGGCCAACAGTCGGATGGTTCCCTCCTCGGTTTGAGTAAAGTCGTCTCGAATGTGATGCGAGGCGTGCCGGCCGCGATGGTTGCAAGCTGCCTAGCCCTCGCCGCCGGCGCAGCGTTGGCGCAAACCGCCGGCAACGCGGAGTGGGACCGCCTGGTCGCCGCCGCCAAGAAGGAGGGCGGCATCGCTGTCGGCGGGCCGCAACAGCCGACGGCGCGCACCTACATCGTGCCGCGCTGGGCGAAGGACTTCCCCGAGATCCCGATGCAGTTCACCGGCGCGGGCGGCGCCGACTGGGCGCATCGCGTCAAGGCCGAGCGGTCGAACGGCAAGTTCGAGTGGGACGTCCGCGTGTCGGGCCCGAGCGACCAGATCTTCGCGTTCGCCACGGATGGCGTGTTCCTGCCGATCACGCCGGCCATCGTCCTTCCCGACCTCAAGGACCCGAAGACCTGGCGCCGCCCGTGGGACGAGATGTTCCTCGATTCCGGCAAGCGGATGCTCGGCGTCGGCGCCTCGCCGACCACGGTCTGGTACAACGCGAAGACCGTCGATCCCGCCAAGGTCGCGAAGGCGGGGCTCGGCGTTCTGCTCGATCCCGCCTACAAGGGGCGGATCGCCTGGCAGGACCCGCGCCTCACGGGTCCGGGCATCAACCTCGCCGTCCTCATCCACGAGGTACTCGGCAAGGACGGGCTCAAGCGGGTCATCGTCGATCAGGATTCGGTGTTCTACAACCGCGCCGTCCAGGCGACCGAGGCGCTGTTCCGCGGCAAGGCCGATTTCGTCGTCGCGATGGCGCTCGACGTCGTGCCGACCTACGCGAAGGCAGGGATGGTGTTCGACGTGCGCCCGGTCGGCACGGACGCGAAGACCGCCTACCTCGCGGCCGGCGGCTCGGCCCTCACTTTGTTCGACCGCGCGCCGCACCCGAACGCGGCACGGCTATTCGTCAACTGGATCCTCACGAAGGAGATCCAGGAGGGGCTGTCGCAGGCAACCAAGTGGGATGCGGTGCGCGCGGACGTCGCGCCCGTCTCGTCGGGCGGGCTCCGCCTCGTCGCGAGCGAGAAATACATCGAGGTCCAATCCCAGGCGATGCTCGCGCGCAAGGTCGCGGTGTGGGAATTCGTGCGCGCGCTCAGGCCGAACTGAACGAGGAAGTGGATCGCGTGTAATGGCGGTTGCGAAGGATCAGGTTCCGGTTCTCATCGTCGGCGGCGGGCCCGTCGGGCTCGGGCTCGCCTCCGACCTCGGCTGGCGCGGCATCGCGTGCGTGATGGTCGAGCAGGGCGACGGCACGATCTATCACCCGCGCGCCAACACGGTGAACTCGCGCACCATGGAGTTCTGCCGGCGCTGGGGCATCGCGCAGGAGGTGAAGGAATCCGGCGCGCCGCCCGATTTCCCGCCGACCATCATCTACGCGACCAGCCTGCCCGGTCACGAACTCTGCCGCATCGAGCGTCCGACGCACGGCGGCTACAAGCCGCTGCCGACGACGCCGGAGCGTTCGCAGCGTTGCAACCAGATCTGGTTCGATCCGATCCTGCGCCGGCTCGCTTCGTCGTTCCCGACGGTCGACATGCGCTATCGCTGCAAGTTCGAATCCTTCGAGCGCGACGGCGACGGCGTGATCGCCACGGTGCGCGACCAGGTAAGCGGCGAGGTCGGCCGGATCGCCGCGCGTTACCTGATCGACTGCTCGGGCGGGCAAAGCGGCATCGGCAAGACGCTCGGGGTGAAGCAGGAAGGGCGGCCGACGCTGTCCTACCACCTCAACATCTTCCTCAAGATCAAGGAGCTGTGGACCTTGCACGACAAGGGCAAGGCCGCGTTCTATTTCTTGGTCGACAAGCACGGCGATTACGGCAGCCTGATCGAGATCGACGGGCGCGAGCTGTGGCGGCTCGGCGTGCACGGCGAGGAGTTCCGCGAGCAGCCCGACGCGGCGAAGCTCGCCGCCACCATCCGCCGCGCGCTCGGCGACGGCATCCCCTACGAGGTCATCTCGGCCAACCGCTGGGTGTGCCGCGATCTCGTCGCCGACCGGTTCCAGGACCCGCCGGTCTTCCTTGCGGGCGATGCCGTGCACCAGCACGCGCCGTCGGGCGGGTTCGGCATGAACACCGGGATGGGCGATGCGGTCGACCTCGGCTGGAAGCTCGCCGCCGCGGTCGAAGGCTGGGGCGCCGCGGGGCTGCTCGAGTCCTACGAGGTCGAGCGCCGGCCGGTTGCCCAGCGCAACGTGGGCGAGGCGACCGACAACGTGCTGCGCACGACCGACCCCGAAGTGATCCGCTTCGTCGAGGAGGAGTCCGAGGCGGGCGCCGAGGCGCGCAAGAAAATCGGCGCCGACATCCTCAAGAACCGTGCCAAGACCTTCATCTCC
>DASWLB010000417.1:0-3077 GCA_036396315.1 Alphaproteobacteria bacterium | reverse complement strand
GCGCGCATGGCGGCGATGTTGGCGTCGGCTTCGGCGTCGTCGAGCGCGTGCAGGTGGATGGCAGCGGCGACGACCTCGCCGGCGACGAAGCGCGCGAACCCGGCCTCGCTGCCTTCGGGCAGGGTGGCGAGACCCGAGTCGCTCTCGCGCAGTGTCCATTCGAACAGCGGATCGTGGCTGCCGCCGACGATCGGCATCGCCTCGCGCGGCGCGGTCTCGTCGGGCCAGGCGAGACTCGACGACAGCCAGCGATCAAGCTCGGCTTTGGGGAACAGCCAGCGCCCGGTGACCTTGGTGCACGGGATGGCCCCGTCGGCCACCAATTCGTAGAGCTTGCGCTCCTTGAGGCGGAGATAGGCGGCCGCCTCGGCGGTTGTCATCAGCTCCATTCAATTACCTGCATTGACCTGCACATATTACGTCTTTGACTGATGCAGGAAAAGCTGCAACACACAACACAAGCAAGGGATGTTCCATGCCGGAAGGAATATCCGCCTGGGACTTGGTGATCGGCGGCGATGCCACGCTGTATGCGATCATCGCCCTGTCGCTCGGCGTCAGCCTTTCGGCCACCGTCCTTGCCGCCGCGATCGCGCTGCCGCTCGGCGCTTTCCTGGCGCTGGTCGAGTTCCCCGCCCGCGCGTCGGTGGTCGTCGTCCTCAACGCCTTCATGGGGCTGCCGCCGGTCGTCGTCGGGCTTGCGTTCTTTCTCCTTCTGTCGCGGTCGGGACCGCTCGGCTTCCTCGGCGTCCTGTACACGCCCGAGGCGATGGCGCTCGCCCAGGCGTTCCTCGTGCTGCCGATCATCGCCGCGCTGGCGCGTCAAGCGATCGAGGATTTGTGGATCGAGTATCGCGATGAGTTCCGCGCCATGCGCGTGGGCGGCGCGGCGCGCGTCGGCGCGCTTATTCGCGACGCGAGGTTCAGCCTGGTGACCGCGGTCCTCGCGGGGTTCGGGCGCGCCGCGGCGGAGGTCGGCACGGTGATGGTGGTCGGCGGCAACATCGACGGTTTCACCCGCACGATGACCACGGCGATCGCGCTCGAGACCTCGAAGGGCGATCTCGCGCTGGCGATCGGGCTCGGCCTCGTCCTGATCGCCGTCATCGTCGCGGTGAACGCGCTCGTCTGGTCCGTGCGTCGCGCGGGCGAGCGAATCGCGGGGTAGCAATGCGCGCGGAACCCGGATTGCTGCCGATCGCGTTCGAGGAGGTTTCGCTGCGGGCCGGCGCGCATACCATCCTCGATCGCGTCTCGCTGGCGTTCCGGCCGGGCCCGCCCACGGCGCTGATCGGTCCGAACGGATCGGGCAAGACCAGCCTCATCCGTGTCGCCATGGCGCTGATCGCGCCGACCGGCGGGCGCATCTCCTGGGGCGGGCGCGAGGCGACGCGCATGGATCGTTGCGCCATGGTGTTTCAACGCCCGGCCATGCTGCGCCGCACGGCGGAGAGCAATGTGGATTTTGCGCTTTCGGCGGCGGGCCATGGTCGCGCAAGACGACGGGCCCGCGCGCGCGAGCTTCTCGATATCGTCGGCCTCGCCGCCCTTGCCGGGCGTCCGGCGCGGCGCCTGTCGGGCGGCGAGCAGCAACGGCTCGCGCTCGCCCGCGCGCTTGCCCGCGATCCCGAGATCCTGTTCCTCGACGAGCCGACCGCGAGCCTCGATCCGGCCGCGACCAAAGCGGTCGAGGAGCTCATCGCCCACGTCGCCGGGTTGGGCGTCAAGGTTGTGTTCGCGACGCACGACCTCGGTCAGGCGCGACGCGTCGCCGGCGATATCGCGTTCCTGGCGCGCGGCCGGGTCGTCGAGCGCGCGCCGGCCGATCGCTTCTTCGCCACACCCGCGACCGCCGACGCGGCCGCATTCGTCCGCGGCGAGCTCGTCATCTGATAGGGAACCCCATGATGCGACGTTTCTACTTCGTAGTCGCCACGACGGCCGCACTCGCCGCGGCGTTTTCCGTCGCGGCCAAGGATCGTTCGATCGTCGTTGCCTCGACCACTTCGACGCAGGACTCGGGGCTGTTCGGACATATCCTGCCGACGTTCACGGCGAGGACCGGAATCGAGGTGAAAATCGTCGCCCAGGGCACCGGACAGGCGCTCGACACCGGGCGGCGCGGCGATGCCGATGTCGTTTTCGTGCACGCCAGGGCGCAGGAAGAGAAGTTCGTCGCCGAAGGCCACGGCGTGAAGCGCCTTGACGTGATGTACAACGATTTCGTCCTGATCGGACCCACGTCGGACCCGGCGGGCGTTGCCGGCACGCGCGATGCGCGTGCGGCCTTGCGGTCCATCGCGGCGAAGAAGGCGCCGTTCGTCTCGCGCGGCGACCGCTCCGGCACCCATGCGGCGGAGTTGTCCTTGTGGCAAGCGGCGGGTATCGACGTCGCGCGCGGCAAGGGGCCGTGGTACCGCGAAATCGGCCAGGGCATGGGCGCCGCGCTCAACATGGCGGGCACGTCCGAGTCCTATGTATTGTCCGACCGCGGCACCTGGATATCGTTCAAGAACCGCGGCGCGCTCAGGATTGCGGTCGAGGGCGACCGCCTCCTGTTCAATCCCTATGGCATCATGCTCGTGAACCCGGCGCGGCATCCGCACGTGAAGGCGGCGCTTGGGCAGTCGTTCATCGATTGGATGGTGTCGCGCGAAGGCCAGGCCGCCATCGGGTCGTACCGGATCGGCGGCGAGCAGCTGTTCTTCCCGAGCGCCGGCGACGGCTAGCGCCGCCCGCAGACACACGTGGCCCGACCCGGACGGCTGCCGGGGAATCTCGCTCGTGCCGGTTGTTCGCGTTCGATTGCAGCGATAGAGTATTTGAAAATTCTCGACGTGGACGGAAACGAGTTCACGCAACAGGGAGACTTGTCATGGATGCACGTTGGCTTGTCGTCACCTTTGCTTGCGCCGCAATCCTTGCCGGATCCGCCGTCGAGCGGGCGGCGGCCCAAGAGCGGATGGTCACGCTCAAGCTCGCCACCTTCGCCCCGGAGCCGTCGTCGGCCTCGCGCTGGTTGAAGCTCAAGAAGGAGGAGCTTGCCAAACAGAGCAACGGGCGGCTCAACCTCGAGA
>DASWLB010000416.1:0-2549 GCA_036396315.1 Alphaproteobacteria bacterium | reverse complement strand
ATCCGTCATTGGCGTGCCTCCCGTTGCGTCATGGCCTTGAGCGCCGCGTCGAGCTGGCCGAGGCAGGCGGCCCAGCCCTCGCCGTGGCGGTCGCGCGCGGCGCGGTCGAAGAAACGCTCGTGGGTGAGGGTGAGCTCGGTGCCGGCGCCCTTGGGTCGCAGCTCGACCGTGACCAGGCTCACGCGGTCGGGCGTCGATTGCCAGGCCCAGGTGAAGCGCAGCCGCGCGGGCGGGCTCACCTCGAGATATTCGCCGCTGACCCCGTGGTCTTCGCCGCCCGGCGTCGCCATCGCGATCGACCACGCCCCGCCCGGGCGGAGATCGATGCTTATGTCGGAATGGCGCATGCCGGGCGCCGGCACGAACCAACGCGCCAGCGCTTCGGGCTCGGTCCAGGCGCGGAACACGTCCGCGGGCGCCGCGTCGCACAGGCGCCGGATCACCAGCTTGGTGTCGTCCGCGGCCGTTGCGTTCATGTCCGTCGCTCCTTCCCGTCCTTCAGGTAGCGCTCGAGCGCATCGAGCCGCGCGGTCCAGAAGCGGAGATGCTCATCGAGCCAGCGCTGGGCGTCCTTCAACCGCTCGGCCTTGAGCGCGCAGGTGACGACGCGGCCGCGCTTGCGCCGGACGATGAGGTCTGCCTCGGCGAGCTTCGCCAGGTGCTTCATCACCGCCGGCAGGGACATGCGGTGCGGCTCGGCCAGCTCCGACACCGTCGCCTCGCCCTGGGCGAGGCGCGCGATGATGCGCCGCCTTGTGGGATCGGCCAGCACCTGGAAGGTGCGGTCGAGCGCGTCCTTTTGGTGAACCATACGGTTAACGTTAGCGCGGCGCGCGGCCGCGTCAAGGGAAACCGGGCAAACAGGCTTAACAATAAATTTACGCCGCCCGCGTCCAATGGGCTTCGCCCGCGCGAGCGCGCTTCGTGGGGCCAAGGTATCGGGAGTTAAGACCCATGACGGCGGGGACCACGCGACGCGCCAGCGCCCGGGTAAAGGGCGGCGGCGCCGAAGTCGCCATACCCGAAGAGGATACGCTGGCGCCGCTCAAGGACGTCATGGCGCCCCAGGCGTTCCGCGAGCTGGTCGAGCTCTACGAGCTTACCATCAAGGGCGCGCTTGCGGGCATCGCGGACGCGGCATCCCGCGGCGCGCTTCCGGCGCTGCGCGGCCACGCCCACGACCTCGCCGGGATGTGCGGCCAGACCGGCTGCGGCCGTGCGGTCGCCGCGGCGCGAAGCCTCGAGCGCGCCTGCATCGACGGGCGCGAAGGCGAGGCGCTCAGCATCGCCGCCCGGATGCCGGAGGAAACCGCCGAGGCGCTCGCCGCCCTCGCGCGGCTCGGCGCCGCGGGCCGGGACTGAGCGATGGCGCGCGACGACGCGGCTGACGCTGGGACCAAGCAGCGCCACGTCCTGTTGGTCGAGGATACGCTGCCGCTTGCCCGCAGCTACATCGAGTTCCTGAAGACCGGCCCCTACATCGTCGAGCACGTCGAGACCGGCCGGAAGGCGCTCAACTACCTGAAGCGCAAGACGCCCGACGTGGTGCTCCTCGACATCAAGCTGCCCGACGTGAGCGGACTCGAGGTGCTCGACCGCATGGCCGAGGACGGCATGAAGTGCCCGGTCGTCGTCATCACGGCGCACGGGTCGATCAAGCTCGCGGTCGATGCGATGCGCGCCGGCGCCGCCGACTTCCTGGTCAAGCCGTTCAACGCCCAGCGCCTCAAGGTCGCGCTCGCGAGCGTGTTCGAGCGCATGAGCGTCGCGGGCGCTCTGCCCGCGCCGTCGCGCTCCCGGCCGGGGACGCCGCCCGAAGCCGCGCGCGAGGTGCGCCACGCGGGCTTCATCGGCGCATCGCCCGTCATGTTCGAGGTCTATCGCGCGATCGAGGCCGCCGCCGGCACCAAGGCGAGCGTCTTCATCACCGGCGAGAGCGGCACCGGCAAGGAGCTGGCCGCCGAGGCGATCCACCGCGAGGGGCCGCGCGCGGCGAAGCCGATCATCGCGCTCAACTGCGCCGCGGTGCCGCGCGAGCTGATGGAAAGCGAGATATTCGGCCACGTGAAGGGCGCGTTCTCGGGCGCGGTCGCCGACCGCGACGGCGCCGCCTCGCTCGCCGCCGGCGGTACCTTGTTCCTCGACGAGATCTGCGACATGAACATCGATCTGCAGGCGAAGCTGCTGCGCTTCGTGCAGACCGAGACGTTCCGCAAGGTGGGCGGCAGCGAACTGCACAAGGTGGACGTGCGCTTCATCTGCGCGACCAACAAGGAGCCGCTCGAGGAGGTGGCCGAGGGGCGGCTGCGCGAGGACCTCTACTACCGCCTGCACGTCATCCCGATCCACCTGCCGCCCTTGCGCCAGCGCGGCGAGGACGTGATCGCCATCGCCGAGCACGTGCTCGCGGCGGCCGCGTGCGAGGAGGGCAAGCCGTTCGCCGCCTTGTCGGACGAGGTGAAGGCCGCGTTCCGCGCCTACGACTGGCCGGGCAACGTGCGCCAGCTCGAGAACGTGATCCGCAACATCGTGGTGATGAACCGGGGCGA
>DASWLB010000415.1:0-3396 GCA_036396315.1 Alphaproteobacteria bacterium | reverse complement strand
CCGCGCGTCACCGCGATGCCGTTCCGCCCGAGCTCGGCCGCGGCGGATTCGAGCTCCGCCCGGGTCTCGACCTTGAGCCCCACCGTGTGGTCGCCCGGCTCGCCCGCGAAGTAGCAGAGGTCGTGGTCGCGGTCGTCCCCGCGCAAATAGGCGCGCCCGTCCTCGCGGCGCATGAGCTGGAGCCCGACCGTCTCGGTCAGGAACTTGACGGCCCGGTCGACGTCGTTGGTGCCGAGCCGCACATACTGCATGTCGGCGATGCGAATCATTCGGTCTCCGAGCTCATGAATTCGGGCACGTCGGGCCTGGCGCCCCACACGCAGAACCCGCCGTCCTCGAACGGGATTTGGCGCGGCCGCCAGGTGTGGTCGATCGACATCAGGCCCCAGGAATATTCGTACACCATGCCGTTCGGCCCCTCGAAGTAGAGGAAGCACGCGGTCGAGGCGTAGTGGCGGCCCGGCCCGAACACGATCTTCACCTGCCGGTCGGTGAGGAAATAGTAGGAGCGCATCACGTCGTCGAGCGATGCGACCTGGAAGTTGATGTGCTGCACCCCGGGATGGTCGGAGGGGAACAGCGCGAAGCGGTGGTGGATCGAATCGAACGAGATCAGCCCCGCCGTGCCGATCCAATCGTTGGCGCGGAAGTTGAACAGGGTGGACCAGAACCTCTCGTCGCGCGGCGCGTCCGAGGTGCGGAGCCCGATATGGTTGAACGCGGTGATGCCGGCATCGCGCGTGAGGAAGCAGCGGCGCGTTGCGACGTGCGGCCGCCACACCAGCTCGATCTTGTTGCCGGTCGGATCGCGGAAGCGGATGAGCTCCATCACCCGGCGCGCCTCGCATTCGGCGTCCGTGCCGCGCTCGACCGCGAGGCCGGCCTGGCCGAGCGTGGCGGCCGCGTCCTCGAGCTCCTTCTTGGTCGCGATCTTGAGCCCGACCGTGTGGTCCGTGGGGTCGCCGTCGAAATAGCAGATGTCGTGGTCGCGGTCGTCGCCGCGCAGGTAGGCCCGACCGTTCTCGCGCGCCGCGATCTCGAGCCCGAGCGTGCCCGTGGCGAACGTCACGGCTCGGTCGAGGTCATCGGTGCCGAGCCGGATGTACTGCAGGTCGTCGATGCGGATCATGCGCCTTCCCCGCGCGGTCGCTTCATCGCGCGATTATAGGCACTTCAAGCGCCGGAGCCTAGGGGGACGCCCCGAATCCCGTTGATTCGCGGGGCTTCGCCGACCGCCGTGCCGATTGTGTTTTGCCGCGCGCCGCGTATTCTGTCGCCGCGTTCAAAACAACCGTAGTCAGGGAAACGTCATGGCCAAGCGTGCCGCCAAGGCCCCGTCCAGCGTCCGCCTCGCCGCCGACATCGGCGGCACCTTCACCGACGTCGCCGCGTTCGACGAGGCCAACGGCCGCCTCCTGTTGGGCAAGGCGCTATCGACTCCACACCACCTGGTCGAAGGCATCACCCACGGGGTGGACAAGGCCGGCACCGACTTCGCGAGCGCCGGGCTGTTCCTGCACGGCTCGACCATCGCCGTCAACACCATCCTCGAGCGCACCGGCGCCAAGACGGCGCTGATCACGACCGAGGGGTTCCGCGACGTCTATGAGATCGGGCGCATCAACCGGCCCGATTCCTACAACCTGTTCTTCCAAAAGCACGAGCCGCTGGTCGAGCGCGCGCTGCGCTTCGAGGTGAAGGAGCGGGTGCTCGCCGACGGCGAGGTGCTGCACCCGATGGACGACAAGGAGGTCGAGGCGCTGGGCGAGAAGATCGCCAAGCTCGGCATGGAGGCCGTCGCCATCCTGTTCCTGCACTGTTATCGCAACCCCGACCACGAACAGCGCGCGAAGAAGATCCTCGAGACCCGGTTCCCGCATCTGTTCGTGTCGGCCTCGCACGAGCTATCGCAGGAGTACCGCGAGTTCGAGCGCACATCGACGGTGGTGGCCAACGCCTATATCGGGCCGCGCGTGCGTTCGTATCTGGGCGAGATCGACAAGCACATCCGCTCCGCCGGTTTCGACGGGTCTTTCCTCGTCGTGCAGTCCACCGGGGGTCTGTACGAGGCGGAGCAGGCGCGCACCTATTGCGTCCGCATGCTGGAATCGGGTCCGGCCGCGGGCGTCATCGGCACCCAGGCGCTGTGCCACGCCGTCGGCTTGCAGAACGCGATCGCCTTCGACATGGGCGGCACGACGGCGAAGGCGGGTGTGATCTACAAGGGCGAGTCGCTGACGACGGGCGCGGCACTGTTGGGCGGCTACGAGAAGGCGCTGCCGGTGCAGATCGCCATGATGGACATCTTCGAGGTCTCGGCGGGCGGCGGGTCGATCGCGCGCGTGGATAGCCAAGGCGCGCTCCACGTCGGCCCGCAAAGCTCGGGCGCCGCACCCGGCCCCGCCTGCTACGCGCTCGGCGGCACCGAGCCGACGGTGACCGACGCAAACCTGCTGCTCGGCCGGCTCGGCGCCGACCGGTTCCTCGGCGGGGAGATGAAGCTCGACGTCAAGGCGGCGGAGAAGGCGATGAAGGCGCGCATCGCCGATCCGCTCGGCATGGACGTGACGGCCGCCGCGGACGGCATCCTGCGGATCGCCTCGACCGCGATGTCGTATGCGGTGAAGGGCGTGACCACCGAACGCGGGCTCGACGCCGGCGACTTCGCGCTCGTCGCCTATGGCGGGGCAGGGCCGTTGCACGCCTCGGCTGTGGCGCGCGAGATCGGCATGCGGAAGGTGTTGGTGCCGCGCGCGCCGGGAGTGTTCTCGGCGTTCGGCATGCTGTTCTCGGATCTGCGGTACGACTTCGTGCGCACCTGGTTCACGCGCCTCGCCGAGGCGCAATTCGACCAGGTGGAGCGCATCTACCGCGAGCTCGAGGACGAGGGGCGCGCGGCGATCGCCGGCACCTCGATCAAGCCGCAGGAGATCACGGTCAAGCGGGCCGCCGACATGCGCTATGTCGGTCAGGAGCACGCGGTCACCGTGGACCTCCCCATGGAGGTGTTCGCGAAGCAGGACCGCGGCGCCATCAAGCGCCATTTCGACGAGATGCACGAGCAGCGCTACGGCACGTCGGCGCCCGAGGAGCAAGCGGAGATCGTGAGTCTCCGCACCACCGTGACCGGCGTGATGAAGAAGCCGCCGCAGGAGAAGGTGGCGATGGGCAAGGCGGCGCCGGAGAAGAAGGCGTTCACCGGCAACCGCGCGGTCTATTTCACCGGCGGATTCGTCGAGACGCCGACCTACGCGCGGGCCGAGCTGCTCGGCGGCAACAAGATTTCGGGCCCCGCGCTGATCGAGGAGCACGCGTCGACCACGGTTCTGATGCCGGGCGACGACATGGAGGTGGACTCCTTCGGCAACCTTGTCATCGCGGTCGGGGGGCGGCGGT
>DASWLB010000414.1:0-2513 GCA_036396315.1 Alphaproteobacteria bacterium | reverse complement strand
GATGTGCGGCTTGAACCGCTCCTTGAACCGCTCGCGCAGGAACGAGTTCACCCCGTCGGCGCCGACGATCAGGTCGGCGCCTTCGAACGGGCGCATGTCGGCGATCTCGGTCCGGTAGTCGATGCGCACGCCGAGCCCCTCGCAGCGCTCCTGCAGGATGTCGAGCAGCTTGACGCGCGCGATGCCGCAGAACCCGTGCCCGCCGGAGCGGATGCGCGCGCCCTTGTAGCGCACCTCGATGTCGTCCCAGTAGGCGAAGTTGCGCGTGATCTCGCGGAACGACTCCGCGTCGTACTCGGTGAAGTGCGACAAGGTCTCGTCGGAGAACACGACGCCGAACCCGAACGTGTCGTTGGGCCGGTTGCGCTCGGTGATGACGATGTCGTGCGCGGGCTCGGCCTTCTTCATCAGAAGGGCGAAGTACAGCCCCGCCGGACCCGCGCCGTTGATCGCGATCTTCATGCGTCGCGGCGGCGGCCTTCGGCGCCGAGTTCGCGCAAGGTGTGGACGATGCGCTGGGCGACGGTGATCGCCGTCAGCGCGACCAGGAGGTAGATCGCCTCGGCGAGAAGCCCGAAGAACAGCCCGAGCGCGACGAGCACGACGCGCTCGGCCCGCGTCATCATGCCGACGTTGCAGCGCGAGCCCAAGGCTTCTGCGCGTGCCCGCGTGTAGCTCACCAACAGCGAGCCCAAGAGCGCGAGCACGGTGAGGGCGGCGTTGGCGGGCTCGCCGTGGGTCGCGAACAGATAGGCGATGGCGGCGAACACCACCCCTTCGGAGATGCGGTCGAAGGTCGAATCGAGGAAGGCGCCGCCCGCCGACACCTGGCCCGAGACGCGCGCCAGCGTGCCGTCGAGCAGGTCGAGCGAGCCGGCGCAGAGATACACGATTCCGGCCGGCACGAGCGCGCCCTCGACCACCAGCCCGGCGGCAGCGACGTTGAGCACGACGGCCGCGCCCGACACCTGGTTGGGCGTCACGTCGGCGCGCATGAGCAGGCGCGCGAGCGGCCGCGCCGCCCGTTCGAGCAAGTCGTGTCCCTGCTGGCGCAGCGCCTCGAGGTCCATCGTCGCCATGGCGCCATCATAGCACAAACCGCAAACCCGCCCGGCGTCCCGCGGCCATTGCTTTCCGGGCATCCGTCGGCCCATATGGGCCGCCATGCGCTTTCGCCCCCGAAAACCGGCCGGCGCCCCATCCGCGGCCCAGCGCCCGCTCGAAGGGATGGGGCTGATGGTGCTGCACACCGCGTCGAACGCGGTGATGAACGGCTCGATCCGGCTGACCGCCGAGACCGGCATGCACCCGTTCGAGATCGCCTTCTTCCGCTGCGTGTTCGGGACCCTGTTCCTGTCCGGCATGGTGGCGCGCGCCGGGCTCGGTGCGCTCAGGACCGCGCGGCCCGAACTGCACGTGCTGCGCGCCGTCCTGAACGCGGCCTCGATGCTCGCGTTCTTCTACGCGCTGACCCTCGAGCCGCTCGCCAAGCTGTCGGCCCTGATGTTCACCTGTCCGCTGTTCGCGGCGCTCGGCGCCGCGCTCATCCTCGGCGAGAAGATGGGTCCGACGCGGATCGGCGGGCTGCTCATCGGCTTCGCCGGCGCGGCGATGATCATGCGGCCCGGGTTCGCGACGGTCACGCCCGGGGTGTGGCTCGCCCTGCTGTCGTCGGCCACCTGGGGCGCCGCGCTCGTCCTCATCAAGCACCAGTCGAAGACCGAATCGAGCCTCACCATCGCGATCTACGCGGCGATCCTCCTCTTGCCGTTCAACGGCGCGGCGGCGGCGATCTTCTGGGTGTGGCCGAGCCTCGAGATGCTCGCGTGGTGCGCGGGCATCGGGCTTCTCGGCACGATCGGCCAGATCGCGCTCGGCGAGGCGTTCCGCCGCGCCGACGCGACCGTCGTGCTGCCGTTCGATTTCACCAAGCTGATCTGGGCGGCGGTCGTGGGCTACGTGTTGTTCGGCGAGGTGCCCGATGTGTGGACCTGGGCCGGCGGCACGGTGATCTTCGCCGCGACGCTCTTCATCGCCACCCGCGAGCGCGCGGCGAAGGGGCGCCCTGTCCTCGCCGCCGCGAGCGATTAGCAGGGCTGTCATCCCGGGCGCTGCGCAGCCCTCCGTGTCATCCCGGATGCAGCGCAGCACGAAGTGGTGCGCTGCTGATCCGGGATCCAGCCCTTCGCGATTCCGCGTCAGCTGCGCAGCATTTCATGCTGCGCGGCACCCGGGATGACATGGAACGCACACCTGTCATCCCGTGCGCGCCGCAGCGCGCAGCGGTGCGGCGCAGACACGGGACCCAGTCGTCCTTCGCGATCCCGGGTCAGCAGCGCGTCATTTCATGCCGCGCTGCGCCCGGGATGACGGTGAGGACAGAGATCAGGCAGACCGATGTGTGGACCTGGGCGGGCGGCACGGTGATCTTCGCCGCGACCCTGTTCATCGCCACCCGCGAGCGCGCGGCAAAGGGGCGGACACCGGTCGTCGTTTCGCGGCGAATCGCCGAG
>DASWLB010000413.1:0-2618 GCA_036396315.1 Alphaproteobacteria bacterium | reverse complement strand
GTCGGCGATTTGGGCGGCGAGCTTCGCGTTGGCCATGTCGGGTTCCCTCCCTGAATTGCCCGGCGGCGGCCTCAGCGGTAGCGCCAGCGCAACAGAAATCGCTCGAGCCGCTCGGCGGCCGCGAACAGCACGAGCACGAAGACCATGATAAGCAGGATGAGCGCGATGGTGAGCGCCGCGTTGTAGGTGGACTGCGCGAACTGCAGCAGGTAGCCGAGGCCGCGCGTCGAGGCGACGAACTCGCCGACGCAGGCGCCGGTGAACGCGAACCCGACCGCGATCTTGAGGTTGCCCATCACCCAGGCGGTGACCGACGGCACGTACACCTCGCGCAGCAGCACGCGGCGGTCGCCGCCGAGGGTGATCACGCGCTCGACCAGCCTTCGGTCGACGTCCTTGATGCCGTTATAGACGGCGAAGAACACCATCACCGCGACCAGGATGAGGGCGAGCATGACCTTGGACGCGAGATCGATGCCGAGCCAGATGACGAACAACGGCGCGAGGATCACGCGTGGGATCGCGTTGAGCAGGATCATCACCGGCTCGAGCAACTCCGCGATCACCGGCGCCAACGCGGCGAGGAACCCGAGCACGATGCCGATCGCGAGCCCGAGCAGGAGGCCGAAGATGGCGGCGACGAACGTCGCCTCGAGATGGTCCCAGATGCGCGGCCCCTGGAACAGCTCGACCATGACCGCGGCGATCCGGGTCGGGGGCGGGGCGTAGAACGGGTCGAGCGCGCCGGCGTGCGAGGCCACCTCCCACAGCACGGTCAGCGCCGTGAGCGCCAGGGTGCGGCGCAGCCAGGTCTGGTTCAGGAGCTTCCCGAGCTCGTTCACTGCGCCGCCTCCCGCACGGGAACCGCGACCTCGGCCTCGAGGTCGCGCCACAGCCGGTCGAGCAGCGGCCCGAACTCGGGATGGAGCCGCGCCTTCAACAGGTCGCGCGGCCTGGGGATCGGCACGCGGTAGCGCGCGCGTACGCGCGCCCGCGGCCCCTGGGTCAGGACGTGCACCGCGTCCGACACCGACAGCGCCTCTTCGAGGTCGTGGGTGACGAGGAGGACGGTGAGCCGCTCGCGCTCGACCCAGCCGACCAGCTCCTGGGTGAGGCGCGTGCGCACGATGGCGTCGAGCGAGGCGAACGGCTCGTCCATCAGCAGGAGGCGCGGGCGGAGCGCCAGCACCTGGGCGATGGCGACGCGCTTGCGCTGGCCGCCCGACAGGCGGCTCGGATAGCGGTCGCCGAACCCGGCGAGCCCGAGCCGGGCGAGCCACGATTCGGCCTCCGCGAGCGCCGCCGCCTTCGCCGCGCCGCGGATGCGGAGCCCGAGCGCCACGTTCTCGCGCGCGGTGCGCCACGGCAGGAGCGCATCGTCCTGGAACAGGAGCCCGACCTCGTGCTTCGGAATCGCGAGCTCGATCCGCCCGGCGCGCGGCGCGGTCAAGCCAGTGACGGCGCGCAGCACGCTGGTCTTGCCCGACCCGGACGGTCCGAGCAGGGTCGCGAACTCGCCCTCGGCGACCGCGAGCTCGACGTCCTCGAGGACGGGCTCGTCGCCGTAGGCGAGGGTGAGGCCGGAGACCCGGAGCAATCGCGTGCTAGCCGCCGACCACCGTGCGGTCGAGCAGCCCTTCGAGCTTCACGTCGGTCGCAAGCTGGCCGCTCGCCTTGAGCGAGTCCTCGACCCGCGTCGCCGCGGCCACGTCGATCGCCACGGAGTCGGGGTAGAGCGAGTTGCGGTAGCGGCCGAGGATGTCGAGAAGCTGCTGGCGGTCGCCGCCGGCAACCAGCTCGCGCGGCAGCGCCGCCGCGACCTCCTCGACCGGCAGCGTGCGCGAATCCTTGAGGCCGCGCGTGAGCGCGCGAGCCAGGTGGCGCATTTCTTCGAGACGGCGCGCGCGCTCCGCGGTGCGCACGGCGACGCCCATGAACTCGTAGGGTCCGCCGAAATGGCGCTCGGCGTGGTCGATCTCCATCAAGTTGACCAGCGGCTTGCCGCCCGCCTTGACGATCAAGGTCAGGGCCGGCTCCTGCACCATGGCCGCGTCCACCTGGCCGAGCCGCACCGCGTCGTACACGTTGGTGCCGAGCGTGGCGAACCGGATCGAGTCCGCGTTGGCGCCGGCCTTGGCGAGCAAATAGAGGAGGATGGTGTGGTCGGCGTTGGCGAGCGCGGAGACGCCCACGGTCTTGTTCTCGAGGTCCTTGATCGAAGCTATGGTCGCCGCGTTCTTGGGCGCGACCGCGAGCGCGAACAAGGGCAGCCGGCCGGTCGAGGCGAAGCGCACGATCTTGGCGCCGCGCGCATAGGCCTGCACCGCCACGTCGAACGACGTGCCGGCATAGTCCACGGCGCCGCCGACGAGGGCCTGCATGGCGGCGCTGCCGCCGCGCGTATAGACCAGCTCGACGTCGAGCCCTTCGGCCGCGAAATGGCCGCGGTGGCGCGTCACCTCGTACGGCACGACGCAGAGAAGCTGGCCGCAGAAGGCGAGCTTGAGCTTGGTCGCCTGGGCGTGCGCGGTGCCGCCCGCGGCCACGGCCGCGACGCCGACCGTGCCGGCGATGCCCTTGAGCACGGTGCGCCGTCCGACATCGTCCGCGAGCGTGCG
>DASWLB010000412.1:0-3920 GCA_036396315.1 Alphaproteobacteria bacterium | reverse complement strand
GGTCTGAAACAGCTCGCCGACCGGCTTGCCGAGTTCCGCCGCGATGGCGTTCCTCGCCTCCGCGCCCGGAAACGGCGGCAGCCGGTCCTGCAATGCGGACAGGTCCGCCGCCATTTCCTCGCCCACGACATCGGGGCGGACCGACAGCGCCTGGCCGAGCTTGATGAACGACGGCCCGAGGTCATACAGCGCGTCAACTAGCCGTTGTCCCGGCCGCTTTGCCGCGTCCGCAGGCCGCCGCCGCAACGTCGCGAGGCGCGCAAACGGGGTAAGCGCGCGGCCGTAGGGCAGGCGATCCAAGAAGAACAGCGCGTCGTGGCGCGCAAGGGTCCGCGCGATCGCGATCGCCCGGCCGATATGGGGGAGCGCGCCGAGCACGTCTCAGGTACGCCAGCCGGAATGGAGGGCGACGATCCCCCCCGACAGGTTGCGCCAGGTGACGTTGCCGAACCCCGCCGCCCGCATCTCGCCCGCAAGCGCGTCCTGGTCGGGGAAGCGACGGATGCTTTCGGCGAGGTAGCGGTAGGCGTCGGCATCCCCGGCGACGATCCCGCCCAGGGCGGGCAGCACGCGGAAGGAATAGAGGTCGTAGAGGGGCGCCAGCGCCGGTATCATGAACCGGCTGAACTCGAGGCTCAGGAAATGCCCGCCTGGCTTCAGGATTCGCCGCGCCTCGGCGAGCGCGTCGTTGCGCCGCGTCACGTTGCGCAGTCCGAAGGCGATGGTGCAGGAATCGAACGATTGGGCCGGTAGCGGAAGCTCCGCCGCATCGGCGCAGACGAGGTCGAGCCCCCTGAGGATGCCGCGGTCGATGGCGCGGTCGCGCGCCACCGCGAGCATCGCGGGATTGCGGTCGACAATCGTCGCGCCGCCCGGTTCCGGGTCGCCTCCCAGCCGTTCGAGGACGCGGAAGGCGATATCGCCGGTGCCGCCCGCAAGGTCGACGAGACGCCGACCGGGGCGGGGATGCAGCCGCTCGATCAGCGCCGCCTTCCACAGCCGGTGCAGCCCGCCCGACATCAGGTCGTTCATCAGGTCGTAGCGGGGGGCGACCGAGGAGAAGACCCGCCCGACGAGGCCGGCGTGCTCGGCCGCGCTCACCCGGCGGAAGCCGAAATCGCTCGGGCCTTCGTGCGGGGGTCCGCCCTCTCTGCGGGACGCGGCCATGGCGCGGACAATAGCGCGCCGCCCCCTGATCGCGCTAGCTTGGGGCATGCCCGAGCTGCCCGAGGTCGAGACCGTGCGGCGCGGCCTCGTCGCCGCGCTCGAAGGGCGCCGCATCGCGCGCGTCGAGGTCCGGCGCGGCGATCTCCGCCGGCCGCTGCCGCCGGACTTCGCCGCGCGGCTCGAAGGAAGGACAATCACGTCCATCGGGCGGCGCGCCAAATACCTCTTGGTCTCGCTCGACGACGGGATGGTGCTGATCGCCCATCTCGGCATGTCGGGCCGCATGGTGATCGAACGAAACGGCGCGCGCACGCCGCCCCCGGCCACCGAGGTGTGGCGTCCGGCGCACCTCGCCCATGCCCATGTCGCGATCGAGGCCGAGGACGGCACGATCGTCCGTTTCTCGGACCCGAGGCGCTTCGGACTGATGGATCTGGCCCTGGCGGGAGAGCTCGCCACCCATCCGTTGCTCGCCGCCCTCGGGCCCGAGCCGACGGGCGAGGATTTCGACGCGGCGCTACTCCAATCCCGGCTCGCCGGCAAGCGCACCCCGATCAAGGCGGCGCTCCTCGACCAGCGCGTCGTCGCCGGGCTCGGGAATATCTACGTATGCGAGGCGCTCTATCGGGCGGGAATCTCGCCCAAGCGCCTGGCCCTCGCGGTGCGGGGCGAGCGCGCCGGGCGGCTTGCCCGGGCGATCCGCGAGGTGCTGGCGGATGCCATTGCTGCCGGCGGGTCGAGCCTCCGGGACCACGTCACGCCCGACGGCGAGTTAGGCTATTTCCAGCACAGCTTCCAGGTTTACGGCCGAGAAGGGCAGCCTTGCCCCGCCTGCACCTGCCGGGAAGGCGTCCGGCGCATCGTCCAGTCCGGCCGGTCCACTTTTTATTGTGCAGTGCGGCAACGCTGATGTAAGCCTCCGCCATGCCTTGCCGCCGCCCACGGACCGCCCCTCGCGGGCCCCGGCCCGGCCCGAATCCCCGCCGTAACGGGACTTTTAGGTTTCTCCACGAAGACTTGCGGCCCGAAGTAAAACCCGTATCGCCACTTTCGCGTGGGCCGACCCCGAATTCCCCGGCGAATGCCGCCTGACGAGGCGTTCCGCCGCAACCGGAGGACATCCATATGGCGTTCGAGAACATCAAGACGGAGACCCGCGGCCGCGTCGGGCTCGTCACGCTTCATCGGCCGTCCGCGCTGAATGCGCTCTGCGCGGTGCTGATCGCCGAGCTCAACGAGGCGCTCGACGGTTTCGAATCCGATGACGCGATCGGGGCGATCGTCGTCACCGGATCGGAGAAGGCGTTCGCGGCGGGCGCCGACATCCGCGAGATGCAGAACCTCGCCTGGCCGCAAACCTATCTCGAGGACTTCATCACGCGCGACTGGGAACGGATCACGCGTTGCCGCAAGCCGGTGATCGCCGCGGTCGCGGGCTTCGCGCTCGGCGGCGGGTGCGAGCTTGCCATGATGTGCGATTTCATTCTCGCCGCCGACACAGCGAAGTTCGGCCAGCCCGAGATCACGCTGGGCATTCCTCCCGGCGCGGGCGGCAGCCAGCGCCTCACGCGTCTCGTCGGAAAGTCGAAGGCGATGGAGATGGTGCTCACCGGGCGCATGATGGATGCCGCCGAGGCCGAGCGCTGCGGCGTCGTCGCGCGCATCGTTCCCGCCGCCGAGCTGGTCGAGGAGGCGGTGAAGTGCGCGGAGCGCATCGCCGCGTTCTCGCGGCCCGCCGTCTTCATGATCAAGGAATCGGTCAATAGGGCCTATGAAACCTCGCTTTCCGAGGGCATCCGGTTCGAGCGCCGGCTGTTCCAGGCGGCGTTCTCGACCGCCGACCAGAAGGAGGGGATGGCCGCGTTCGTCGCCAAGCGGAAGCCCGATTTCGCCAACCGCTGACGCGCGCGCGAGGCAGTTGACGCCGCGCGCGCGAGGTTCTACAACCCGCGGACAGCATTGAACGCAGGGACGACGCAATGGCCAACATCAAGTCGGCCAAGAAACGGATCGATCAATCGCGGCGGCGCACCGAGATCAATCGTGCGCGGATGAGCCGTGTGCGCACTTACGTGCGCAAGGTGGAGCAGGCGATCGCGAGTGGCGACAAGGGCGCCGCGCAAGATGCGCTTCGGCTCGCGCAACCCGAGATCATGCGCGGCGTGACCAAGGGCGTCCTCCACCGCAACACGGCGTCGCGCCGCCTGTCGCGCCTGTCGGCGCGCATCAAGAGTCTTTCGCCGAAGCCATAGCTCGTCGTGCGCAGCGCGCGCGACTCGTGCGGTCGCGCCGCGAGATGTGTTCGCGTGAATGCCGGTGAGAACGCGCGGGGCCGCAATCGCGGATCTGCGCGGCGCCGTTGGCACAGCGCACCGTGCTGATGGCGCACATCGTCGGCGGCGGCGCGACGCGCGGGCGGATCGATGCGCGACGGCGCGCGAGCGATCCAAAATTTTTCGCGTTCGCCGTTCGATCATGTTGCGCTTCGGCGACGGGACAGTTACAGTGAGCGCGTTGGATGCTTGGGGAGACGCACTTTCTCCGAACACTCTTCTGGCAGAACCAAATAAAAAGCCGGTCCAGCGAAGAAATAAGGCGGCGGGATCCAAGTGTAACCCTACCTTGAATACTTATCCCCAGCCCAAGTCGCAGGACAGCGGCGGTTCTGCCGAACGGCGTTCAGTCCTCGCCCTCGCGGGAGGTTGCCGATGGGTTTCGAGACCTCGGTCGTTCGGTATCGAGAAGATGATCGA
>DASWLB010000411.1:0-2266 GCA_036396315.1 Alphaproteobacteria bacterium | reverse complement strand
GTACCCGGGCGGCGGCGCGGCCGCGTCGGTATCGGGCAGCTTCGCGATCGACATGACCTTGATCGAGGGGCTGGACGCGCTCGACCGCTCGGTGCGCACCTTCGACATGTCGCGCATCGGCCGCGTGCTCACCAACGATCCGGCCGAGCTTGCCGGCGGGCCGCCGGTAACGGCGATGCTGATCCAAAACACCAACCCGTGCGTGGTGGCACCCGAATCCGGCCGGGTGCGCCAGGGGTTCCGGCGCGATGACCTGTTCGTCTGCGTGCACGAGCAGTTCCTCACCGACACGGCGAAGATGGCGGACATCGTCTTGCCGGCGACCACGTTCCTCGAGCACGACGACGTCTACACCGCCTACGGGCACGGGTTCCTGCAGCTCGGCCCCAAGGTGATCGAGCCGGTGGGCGAGGCGCGCTCGAACCACGAGGTGCTGTGCGCGCTGGCCGGCCGGCTCGGCGCGCGCCATCCGGGATTCGAGATGACGGCGTGGGAGCTGATCGACCGCACCCTCGTCGCCTCCGGCCTGCCGAGCGCCGAAGAGCTGAAGCGCCTTCGGTCCTTCGACTGCGCGCCCCCGTTCCGGCGCGCGCACTTCCTCGACGGGTTCGCGACCCCGGACGGCAGGTTCCGCTTCGCCGCCGACTGGGAATCGGTCGGGCGCGACCACGCGGTCATGCCGGAGCTTCCCGACCACATGGCGGTGATCGACGAGGCCGACGCGGACCACCCGTTCCGCCTGATCACCGGCCCGTCCAAAAGCTTCCTCAACTCGAGCTTCACCGAGACGCGGGCCTCGCGAAGCGAGGCGCGGCGCCCCACGGTGCGCATTCCGGCGGCCGACTGCGCCCGGCTCGGCATCGCCAAGGGCGACCGGGTGCGGCTCGGCAACCGGCGGGGCTCGCTCGCGATCCATGCCGAGCCGTTCGACGGGCTGCCCGCGGGCGTCGTGATGGTCGAAAGCGTGTGGCCGAACGATGCGTTCGAGGAGGGGATCGGCATCAACCTTCTCACCAGCGCCGATCCCGGCCCGCCGCTCGGCGGCGCCGTGTTCCACGACACCGCCGTGTGGGTGCGCAAGGCCTGATCGCCCCTCATCCTTCGAGACGCTCGCTGCGCTCGCTCCTCAGGATGAGGAAGAAAAGAAAAAGCTCCTCATCCTGAGGAGGCCGCGAAGCGGCCGTCTCGAAGGATGAGGGGCCTCGTAACCTTGTCGTGTTCCGGCCACGGAGCGGCTTGAGAATCCGGCCCCGCCTGTGGGACGATACCTCCACCCGGAGCCCCCGCGACCCTATCTAAGGAGCATCAGGGACAAGCGGCGGGGGCGAGGGAAGGCGGACACGGATGACCGGCGAAAAGGACAGGCTTCCGGCCAAGTCCACCTCGGCCGACGTGGCGGACTTCCTCGACAAGCTCGCCCGCGCGCCGGCGGTGCGGCCGGACGGCGGTCGCGGGCGGCTGATTTTCGCCATGGACGCGACCGCAAGCCGCGAGCCGACCTGGGACCGCGCCTGCCACATCCAGGGCGAGATGTTCACCGCGACCGAGGGGCTCGGCGGGCTCGAAGTCCAGCTCGTGTTCTACCGCGGGTTCGGCCAGTGCAAGGCGAGCCCCTGGGTATCGTCCTCGCGCGAGCTGGTGTCGCGCATGACGGCGGTGCGCTGCCTCGGCGGCCAGACCCAGATCGCCCGCGTGCTGCGCCACGCCATCTCGGAGACCGGCAAGCGCAAGGTGAACGCGCTCGTCTTCGTCGGCGACTGCATGGAGGAGGACGTGGACGAGCTGTGCCACCTCGCGGGCCAGCTCGGCGTGCTGGGCGTGCCCGTCTTCATGTTCCACGAGGGCGGCGACCCGGTGGCGAACCACGCCTTCCGCCAGATCGCCAAGCTCTCGGGCGGCGCCTACTGCACGTTCGATTCGTCGTCGGCCCAGCAGCTGCGCGAGCTGTTGAGCGCGGTCGCCGTGTTCGCGGCCGGCGGCAGGCGCGCGCTCGCGGATTACGGCGAGCGAACCGGCGGCGCGGTGCGCCAGATCACCAGCCAGGTGAAGTAACGGGCGGGGACCGGCGATGCCCTATCTCGTCCTCGGCGTCCTCCTCCTGATCGGGTTTCTGCTGCTCGCCCGCGGCTTCGTTGCGGCCGACCCGAAGTCGCTGGTGCGCGTCTTCAAATGGTCGGGCCTCGGGATCGGCGGCGCGCTGGTCGTCTATCTCGCGCTGACGCGCCAGCTGGGCCAGGCGATCGCGCTCGCCATGCTGCTCGCGCCG
>DASWLB010000410.1:0-2135 GCA_036396315.1 Alphaproteobacteria bacterium | reverse complement strand
CGAGCGCGGGCGCTACCCGGCGGTCAGCGTGCTGCGCTCGGTCTCGCGCGTCATGCCCAACTGCAACACGGCGGAGGAGAACGCGCTCGTCACCCATGCGCGGCGCCTGATCTCGCGCTACGAGGACATGGCGGACATGATTCGCCTCGGCGCCTACCGCAAGGGCAGCGACGCCGAAACCGACGAGGCGATCGCGCGCCACGACGCGCTCGAGGACTTCCTGGCCCAGGACCAGGGCGAGCGCGCCGACCTCGCCTCGGGCTATGCGCGGCTCGCCGAGATCCTGGCTGCGGACAAGAAGGGGCGCGGGCGGTGAAAGGCCTGCCCGGTCTCATCCGCTTGGCGCGCTGGAAGCTCGACGAGCAGCGCCGCACCCTTGCCGGTCTCGAATCGCTCGCCGACGAGTTCCGCCGCCAGATCGGCCAGCTCGATGCCGAGGTGCGGCGCGAGGCCGACGTCGCGCGCACCTCGCCCGAAGCCGCGCGGACCTACAGCGCCTTCGCCGCGTCTTCGCTCGCCCGTCGCCAGCGGCTCGAGAAGTCGCTGCACGACACGCTGCGCCAGGCGGCGGCGCAGCACGAGGAGGTGACGCGCGCCTTCCAGGAGCTGCGCCGCTACGAGATCGCGCAGGACCAGCGCGAACGCCAGGCGGCCAAGATCGCGCGCCGCCACGACCAGATCGCGCAGAACGAGGTCGGGCTCAACGTCTTCCGCCGCCGCACAGCGTAGGCGGCGTCGCTCCTCATCCTTCGAGACGCGGTGCTGCGCACCGCTCCTCAGGATGAGGTAGAAAAAAAGCTCCTCATCCTGAGGAGCGAGCAAAGCGAGTGTCTCGAAGGATGAGGAATTCCTAGACCCACCGACGGACGCGGGCGCGGTAGGCGCGGTACGCATCGCCGAACTTGGCCTCGAGATAGCGCTCCTCGCGCCGGATGACGCCATGGTGCAACACGACGACGAGCGGCACCGCCATCGCGACCACCCAAAGGCTCCCGGCGCCGATGCCGATCGCCACCGTGCCCGCCGCCATCGCGAGGTAGATCGGGTTGCGCGTGAACCGGTAGGGACCGTCCGACACCACCGTCGTCGAGGGCTTTTGGGTTTGCACGTTGGTGCCGGCGCGCCGGAACGTCTGCCACGCCCACAGAAACACCGCGAACGCGGCGGCGAACAGGGCGAACCCGACGGCGATCCGCGCGGCCTGCCCGGGCAGCGCGACCGGCCACAGCGCCTCGATCCCGAACCCGATCAGGACCGCCGCGAGCCAGAGGAGCGGCGGGTGCGCGATCACCCCCGCATTGTCGCGATCCGGCGCGCGCATCATATGCGGTGGCGCTCGAACAGCGAGTCGACCTGCTTCTTCTGGCCGTCGTCGAGCGTGCCGTAGAACCGCTCGAAGGCCGGGCGCACCTTGCGCAGCGCGTCGAGCGAGGTGGCGAGCACGACCTCGAGCCGCGCCGCCTGCGCCGTCGCCGAGCCGACCGAGGGCATGCGGCCGAGCCGCGCGCAGCCCTGATCGACCGAGCCTTGCCCGTCGCCGAGCGCCGCGTCGAGCGACTTCCAAGCGCCGGTCTGGTCCGGGGCTAGCCGCAACAGACCCGGCACGGCGAGCTTGAGCGCCGCGTACTTGTCGAGATCGCGGCAGACCTCGGTCACGCCGTAGGGCGAGCGGGACCGGTCGGGCGCCGCGACGACCACCGCCTGGGAGATGCCGATCGCCGTCAATCCGGCGAGCGCGCCCACGGCGATCCAATTCCTGCCCTTCATCGCATCCTCCGCCAATTTGACAACCCAATTGTCAATATACCGGATTCGGCCGCACTTGACAAGCGGGTTGTCAATGTGCGACCGGATCGCTTCAAGAAGCCAGGACAACGGGGCGAAATCATGGCGAGGCGGGCGGTTTCCCCCCGGGCGCGGACGATGATCGATCTCGTGATCGCGGTCTCTCGCGTGTTCTTCCGGCTGCGCGCGGCGGGTCGCGAGATCGGCGCGGTGAGCCCGGCCGGGCAGGGCACGTGGGGCTTCCTCCGCTCGCTCCGCCTCGAGGGACCGCTGACCGTGCCGCAGCTCGCGCGTTCGCGTCCGGTCGCCCGGCAATACATCCAGAAGATGGCGGACGAGCTTGCCGCCGA
>DASWLB010000409.1:0-2647 GCA_036396315.1 Alphaproteobacteria bacterium | reverse complement strand
GAGCACCAGCCCTTCGGCGTCGGGGTTCCTCGCGTACGCTTCGGCGCATTGCTGGGCGAGCGCGAAGCCCGGCATGACGTAGGGCACGATCGCCGCGCGCCCGTCATAGACCTCGGCGGCGACCTCGAGCCCGTCGGCGCGGTCGGTGAGCGCGAGCACGGCGTCGGCGTGGGTGTGGTCGACGAACTTGTGCGGCAGGAAGGCGTGCAGCAGGGTCTCGACCGACGGGTTCGGCGCTTCGGCGTCCAGCAAATTGCCGCGCAGATAGCTCACCATGTCCTCGTCGGTGAGGCGCGCGAGCCGCTGCAGCTTCTTCAACGGCGCGAGCCGCACGGCGGGCAGGCCGGGCGGCTCGATTTCGGCCAAGTCCCAGCCCGAGCCCTTGACGCACAGCACCTCGACCTCGTCGCCGGCGATGTCGGTCATGTGCGTCTTGACCGAGGTGTTGCCGCCGCCATGCAGCACCAGCCGGCGCTCGCGACCGAGGAGGCGCGAGGAATAGACGCGGAGCGCCACGTCGTCGTTCACCCGACCGCGCGCGAAGCGGCGCACCGCCTCGCGCGCGTCCGCTTCCGACCAGCGGCTGTCCACGGCCGGGCCTAGCCCACCGCGCGCGCGACGCGGCGCTCGGGGTAGAGCGCGAGCAGCCCTTCGCGCGTCGCGGGCGCGACGCCGCGCTCGGTGACGAGGGAGGTGACGAGCCGCGCGGGCGTCACGTCGAAGCCGAAATTCGCCGCCGGGCTCGCCGCGGGCGTGAGCGCGACGGCGACCACCTCGCCCGTGCCGGTCCGGCCCGCGATGCGCGTGACCTCTTCCGGCGCGCGCTCCTCGATCGGGATCGCGAACCCGTCCTCGAGCGTCCAGTCGATCGAGGGGCCGGGCAGCGCGACGTAGAACGGCACGCCGCAGTCGTGCGCGGCGAGCGCCTTGAGATACGTGCCGATCTTGTTGGCGACGTCGCCGGTCGCGGTGGTGCGGTCGGTGCCGACGATGCAGAGATCGACCCGGCCGCGCTGCATCAGGTGGCCGCCGGCGTTATCGACGATCACCGTGTGCGCAACGCCGTGGCCGGCGAGCTCCCACGCGGTGAGCGCCGCGCCCTGGTTGCGCGGGCGCGTCTCGTCGACCCAGACGTGGACCGGGATGCCGGAATCGTGCGCCAGGTAGATGGGCGCGAGCGCCGTGCCCCAATCGACGCAGGCGAGCCAGCCGGCGTTGCAGTGGGTGAGGATATTCACGGGGCGCTTGCGCCCGGCGCGCTGCCAAGCCTGCTCGATGAGGCGAAGCCCGTGGCGCCCGATCGCTTCGCAAAGCGCGACGTCCTCGTCGCAGATCTCGCCCGCGCGCCGCCAGGCGGCGGCGGCGCGATCGCGCGGCGGCAGCGGCCGGACGGTGCGCGCCACGTCGTCGAGCGCCCAGCGCAGATTGACCGCCGTCGGCCGCGTCGCGAGGAGCATCGCGTACGCCGCCTCGAGCGCGCCGTCCGAGGGATCGCGCGCGAGCGCCATCGCGAGGCCGTACGCGGCGGTCGCCCCGATCAGCGGCGCGCCGCGCACCTGCATGGCGCGGATCGCCCGCGCCGCATCCTCGGGCGCGGCGAGCCGTGCGGTCGCGAACTCGTGCGGCAGACGCGTCTGATCGATGATCTCGACGGAGCGCCCGTCGGCGCCGACCCAGATCGTGCGGTACGGACGGCCCGCGACCTTCACGCGCTGCCTCCGCCGTTCAACACCCGCCCGGCGACCGCGTCGAGCCGCGCCGCCACCTGGGGATCGCGCGCCTGCGGCGCGGTGATGATCGCGTTGTCGAGCGCCGTGTGGCAGCCCTTGGGGCACGGCGCATTGCGCCCCGCGAGCCTCGGCGCCACGGACTTGATGAGGCTGCGCGCACGGTCGGCGTTCTCCAGAAGGACCTTGATCACCGCCTCGACGCTCACCGCGGCGTCGTGCGGGTGCCAGCAATCGTAGTCGGTGACCATGGCGACCGTCGCGTAGCACATCTCCGCCTCGCGGGCGAGCTTCGCCTCGGGCATGTTGGTCATGCCGATCACGTCGCACCCCCAGCTGCGATAGAGCTCGGATTCCGCCCGGCTCGAGAATTGCGGCCCTTCCATCACGAGATAGGTGCCGCCGCGTACCGTCTTCAAGCGGAGCGACCGCGCGGCCTCCTCGATCGCGTCGCCGAGCCGGCCGCACACCGGATCGGCCATCGAGACGTGCGCGACGCAACCCGTCTCGAAGAAGCTTTTGACGCGCGCGAAGGTGCGGTCGATGAACTGGTCGACGACGACGAAGGTGCCGGGCGAAAGCTCGGCGCGGAGCGAGCCCACCGCCGAGACCGAGATGATGTCGGTGACGCCGGCCCGCTTCATCGCGTCGATGTTGGCGCGGAAGTTGAGCTCCGAGGGCGGCACGCGGTGGCCGCGCCCGTGGCGCGGCAGGAACACGAGACGCTGGCCGGCAAGCTCGCCCGTCAAGAGCTGGTCCGACGGCTCGCCGAACGGCGTTTTCACCGTCTCCCATTTCGTGCGCGAGAGGCCGTCGATTTCGTAGACGCCGCTGCCGCCGATGACCCCGATGACCGGCGGCGTGCCCGGTTCAGCCATGCCCGACATCCTTCACGCAGCGATCACCGAGACTCCCACGCG
>DASWLB010000408.1:0-3820 GCA_036396315.1 Alphaproteobacteria bacterium | reverse complement strand
CGGGGTGCGGACGTTCGAGGAGCTGCGGCGCAAGGCGCCCCGCTTGCGCATCGCCGCCTCGCCGGACGACGGCACCAACACCATCGGGTTCGCCACCCAGCGCGTCATGGAGTTCGCCGGCCTGCCGCGCGCGACCGTCGAATCCTGGGGCGGCGCCTACATCGAGCGCGAACGGCCGAACGAGTGCGTCGGCATGGTGCGGGAAGGCCAGGCCGATGCCGTGATCCACGAGGCGATCATGGCCGGCTGGTGGCGCGACCTCGCGGATGCGATGGACATCGCCTTCCTGCCGATGGAAGAGGCGGTGCTCGCCCGGATGGAGCGCGAATACCGCTGGCCGCGCGCCAGCCTGCCCGACGGTTACCTGCGCGGCATGGCGGGCCCGTTCGCGACGCTCGACTTCTCCGATTTCCTCGTGATCGCGCGCGCCGATCTGCCGGACGATCTCGCCTATCTGATCGCGTGGTGCATGTGCGAGCGCCGCGAGGCGATCGAGCGCGGCTACCGCCATATCCCGCCCGAGCGCAGCCCGCTCACCTATCCGCTTGTCCCGCAGAAGATCGCGACGACGACGATCCCGCTCCACCCGGGGGCGGAACGCTACTACCGCGCGGCGAAGCTGATTTAGCCGGTCACTCGGCCGCGTCGCGCCTTCCCGACCGCACCTCGGCCGCGATCTCGCGCCAGCGCGTGCCGGTCGTGTCGGCCGGGGCGTGCACCGCGCCGCAGCCCGGGCATGTCCGGTGCGCCGGCTCGCCGTTGAACCAGGCGCACGCCTCCGCGTAGCCGTCCTGCGGCAGGACCTTGGCGGTGTCGAAGGCGCGTCGTGCGACCTCGCCGCCGCACGATTCGCAATACCACGCGACCGCCTCGAGCCCGGCCTCGCGCGCCTTGTAGCGATACTGCACGCTGGCCGAATCCGGCAGGTAGCGGTGCGGCAGGCCGCCCGGCACGTAGGCGAAATCGCCCACTTCCAGGGTGAAGTAGCGCGCCGGGCCGGCCGGGAATTCGAGCCGGCCGCGCCCCGACATCTGCACCACTACCGTGTCCTTCTGGCACACCAGGAAGAAGGGCTGCGGCCGGTCGTTGCGCGACAGATGGAGCTGCGGGTCGATCTCCGATCCGAGCACCGGCATCTCGCCGTAGTTGCCGGCGGCGGGCGCCGCGGCGAAGGTCATCACCGGCTTGCCGGGCATGGCCTATCTCCCCGCCGGCGGGCGGCCGCCGGGCGGGCCGCCCGGCCCGGCCTTCTCGAAGAATTCGCGCGTTGAGTCCAGCACCTCGCGGGCGCGGCGCACCGTCGCCGTCTGCTCGGCGTAGTCGACGAGGCGCCAGCGGTCTTCGGGGAACGGTTCGTTCTTGTGGCCGCAATGCGGGCAGGCGAGGTTCTCGTTGAACTTGAGGAACGCCTCGGCCGTCTTCGGGATGGTCTCGAACGGCGCGTAGGGGCCGAGCTCGTCCACCTGCTTCCCGCGCCGCGGCGGCACGGTCCGGAAGCTCACCCGCGTCACCTCCTTCTTGCATTCCTCGCACAACAGCCAGACGCTTTCCTCGTGCGCGCCCTCGTCCGCCTGGCGCTGGGTGATGGTGAACAGCCCGAACCGCTCGGGGTTGTCCGGATCGTCGAAGAACGGCCCGACCGGATGCGTCTTGTTGCCGGCGCGCGCCATGCCCGTGCCCGAGCGTCCCGGCGTGCCGTCCGAGGCGAAGACGATGACCACCTCGTCCTGCGTGTTGGTGTGGATGAAGCTGCCATAGCGCCCCTGCTTGCGTCCCCAGGCGAGCGCCGCGGCGGGCACGATCGAGCCCGCGTCGAGGTACGGGAACAGCGGCAACAGCTTGCCGCCGGTCGCCCGCATGAACTCGAATACGTTGGTCTTGAGCGGCTCGCGATCGGGCGGATCGATGACGAGCTCCTGCGACGTCGGTCCCTTGTGTTCCTGCGCCATGGTTCGACCTCCCCGGCCGCTCCGCGTGGAAAGGCGCCGCCCGTCTTCCGCTCGGATTTTGCGTCAGCGGCGCGTGAAAACGATACGCCCGCCGTCCGAGGCGCGTCAACACGACCCCTATGCCGACGCCTGCCGGATCGCCCAGGCCTTCTTCGCGGCGGGCCGGTCGAACACCGCCTTGTCCCAGGTCTTGAGATTTGCGAACGGGCCGTAGTCGAGGGGCGTCTGGTAGCGCGGGCGCAGCAGCACGCAGGCGACGTTGAGGTCGGCCACGGTGAACCGGTCGCCGAGCAGATAGGGCGCCTTGGCGAGTTGTCCGTCGAGCACGCCGAACAGCGGCTGCAGATCCGCCATCGCCTTCGCCGCGACGTCCGGCTTCCGGTCGGGCGGGTCGAGCAAATAGTTGTGCTGCATCCAGGGAAACAGCGTCCGCTCGAGGTGGATGGTCGCCCACAGGCTCCACTGCATGGCGAGCGCGTCCTCCTCGAGGGTGCGCGGGGCGAGCGGTCCGCCATGCTTCTTCGCGAGGTAGAAGTTGATGGCGAGCGTTTCCCACAGGATGAACTCGCCGTCCTCGATCGCCGGCACGCGGGCGTTCGGATTGATGCGGCGATACGCCTCGCCATGGATCGAGTCGTCGTCCCAGCCGATCGGCACGTTCTCGTAATCGATGCCGAGCTCGAGCGCCGCCCAGATGGGCCCGATCGCGCGCGAGAAGGCGACGCCGTAAATCCGAAGCTTCGACATGGCCGCCCGTCCCCTCCGTCGCGATGCCGCGCGGGTCCATCATAGCGCGCTCCGCCGCCGGTTCGGCAAAATCGGGCCCGGCCCCGCATTTCCCTTTACACGACTCAAAAGCTGAGTATTTGATTGCCGCACGTTGCCGTTCCGTCGAACGTGTCCGCTCGGTCGCCAGTCGATGGGCGAGTAAGCCACCGCCCAGCCCCGTGCATGCGGGTCGGCGGGCGAGCGGACCGGGAAAAAGGAGCCGTCGCGCGCGACAGCAGGATGGCTGAATTCAACGACGTGTACCGTCGCGCGAAGTACTACGACATAGCCTTCTGGCGCGACGTCACCGACGAAGTCACCTTCATCCAGGACATCTACCGCCGCCGGCTCGGGCGGCCGTTGCGGACGTTCCTCGACATCTGTTGCGGGCCCGGCTACCACGCGCGGATCGCGGCCGCGCGCGGCATCCGCGCGCACGGGCTCGACATCCGCCCCGAGATGTGCGCCTACGCCGAGGAGCTCGCCCGCCTCGACGGCGTCGAGGTGATCTGGCACGCGGCCGACATGCGCACCGTGCGCCTCGCCGAGCCGGTGGACATGGCCTTCACCAGCTTCGACGGGCTCGATTGCCTGCACACGACCGACGAAATCGTCGCGCACCTTTGCACGGTCGCCGCCAACCTCACGCCGCGCGGCCTCTACCTCGTCGAGGCGACCCACCCGCGGCGCAGCTCGCTCTCCTATTACGGCGACTTCCAGTACAAGGGCGAGCGCAACGGCACCAAGGTCTGCGTCGACTGGGCCACCAACAGGCCGGTGGTCGATCCGCTCACCCAGGTGGCCGACGTCGAGGTGATCATGCACGTCGCCGAGAACGGCCACGAGTTCACCATCGTCGACCACGCGCGCGAGCGCTTCTACACCAGCCAGGAATACATCGCGCTCGCCAAACTTTCGGGCGCGCTCGACGTCGTCGATTTCTTCGGCGACTTCGCCGTCGATTGCCCCCTGGACATGAGCCCGATCTCGCAACGCACGCTCGTGCTCATGCAGAAGAAGGACTGACCGAGGACATCATGCGGCGCAGGACGCATTACCTCTCCCCCAAGCTTCGTCGCGTTCCCTTCCCCGAGAAGGCCGGG
>DASWLB010000407.1:0-4481 GCA_036396315.1 Alphaproteobacteria bacterium | reverse complement strand
CGAGGACCGGCGCCATATCTCGGACGACGACATCAGGCGGCTCCGCGACGAGATCGATCTGCCGCTCAATCTCGAGATGGCGGCGACCGAGGAGATGCTCGCGATCGCGCTCGCCCATCTGCCGCACGCGAGCTGCATCGTTCCCGAGAAGCGCGCCGAGCGCACGACCGAAGGCGGGCTCGATGTGATTGGCGGTGGCGAGCGCCTCAAGAGCATCGTGCGCGCGCTCGGCGATGCCGGCATCCGCGTCTCGCTGTTCGTCGAACCGGAGCGCACTGCGCTCGAGGCCGCGCGCGCAATCGGTGCGCCGGTCGTCGAGCTGCACACCGGCGCCTATTGCGCGGCGCGCGGCGCAGCGCGAGCGAAGGAGCTGGCCCGCATCGTCGAGGCCGCGCGAATCGCCGATACGTTCGGCCTCGAATGCCACGCGGGACATGGGCTCTCGTTCGACACGGTGGGCCCGGTCGCCCAGATTCCCACGATCGTCGAGCTCAATATCGGTCATTTCCTGGTGGGCGAGGCGATCTTCGGCGGGCTCGACAGCGCCATCAAGCGTATGCGCGCGCTGATGGACAAGGCGCGCGCCGAATCGGGCGCAGCCAAGAGCGCATGAGCGCCGCCCACCCGATGATCCTCGGCGTCGGCAGCGACCTCATCGACATCCGCCGCATCGAGCGCACGCTCGAGCGGTTCGGCGACCGGTTCCTCGCGCGCGTCTTCACCGAAATCGAGCGCGAGCGGTCGGAGCGGCGCGCCGGCCGTGCGGCCAGCTACGCCAAGCGATATGCCGCCAAGGAGGCGTGCTCCAAGGCGCTCGGCACCGGCTTCCGCCGCGGCGTGTACTGGCGCGACATGGGGGTGGTGAACCTGTCCTCGGGTCGTCCGACCATGCTGCTGACCGGCGGCGCGCTCGCGCGCCTCGCCGCGCTCACGCCGGCCGACATGGTGGCGCAGATCGATGTCACCCTCACCGACGAGCCGCCGATCGCCCAAGCCTTCGTCATCATCTCCGCGTTGCCGAAGGGTGCGCCGTGAGGCGCGCGTGCGACTCACCGAAGCCGAAACGCCGCTTGACTCGCGTGCGGGCGGCTGGCTTGATCGCCCCGCCCAAATTGGCGCACCCCTCTTAATGTCCGAAAATATCATCGGAAAATCAGAGAGTTAAAAAATTTCCTTCATGGCGCGCGCGAAGAAAGCCACCACCTTCTGGGATCACGTCAAGACCGTCGTCTATGCCGTTCTGATCGCGCTCGTTGTCCGCACGATTGCCTATGAACCCTTCAACATCCCGTCGGGTTCGATGATCCCGACCCTGCTGGTCGGCGACTACCTGTTCGTCTCGAAATATTCCTATGGCTACAGCCGCTATTCGCTGCCGCTCGGTTTACCGCTCATCCCCGGGCGCATCCTGTTCCGCGAGCCGCAGCGCGGCGACGTCGCCGTGTTCAAGCTGCCGTCCGACAACGAGACCGACTACATCAAGCGCATCATCGGCCTGCCCGGCGACCGCATCCAAATCCGCGAGGGGCGGCTCGTCATCAACGACCGGCTGGTGCCGCGCGAGCGCGTCGAGGACTATGTCGAACGCGAGGAGAGCGGGCGGATCGCGATCAAGGCGCGCTTCGTCGAGACCCTGCCGTCCGGGCGCAAGCACATGATCATCGAGGAAACCGACAACGGCATGCTCGACAACACCCATGTCTATACCGTGCCGCCGGGACACTATTTCGCGATGGGCGACAACCGCGACAATTCGCTCGACAGCCGCGTGCCGAGCGGCCGGCCGATGAACGGGGTCGGGTTCATCCCCAAGGAGAACCTGGTCGGGCGCGCCGAGATACTGTTCTTCTCGACCGACGGCAGCGCAGCCTGGTGGCAGGTGTGGAAGTGGCCCGGCGCGATCCGGCTGTCGAGGTTCTTCCGCACGGTGGAGTGACCCGCGCGGTGGCCGCGTCGCGCCGCCCCTCGGCCCTCGCGCGCCGGCTGCGCCACCGCTTCTCCCGCGCCGATCTCCTCGAACGCGCCTTGACCCACTCGAGCGGCGCGCCCGTCGCGCGCGGTCGGCCGGTCGCCGCGGAGACCTATGAGCGGCTCGAGTTCCTGGGCGACCGTGTGCTCGGGCTGGTGCTTGCCGACCTCCTGTACCATCGTTTTCCGGAGGAGAGCGAGGGCGAGCTTGCCCGCCGCCACGCCAAGCTCGCGCGGCGCGAGAGCCTGGTAGAGGTCGCCGAGCGCCTCGACCTCGGCTTGTATGTCCGCATGTCGGAGGGCGAATCGCATGCCGGCTCGCGCCGCAACGCCGCCATCCTCGCCGATTGCTGCGAGGCGGTGATTGGCGCGCTTTACCTCGACGGTGGCATGAAGGCCGCGCGCGGTTTCATCGAGCGCGCCTGGGGACCGTTGATCGAGGCGGACCAGGCGCCGCCGCGCGATCCCAAGACCACGCTGCAGGAATGGGTCCAGGCGCGCGGGCGGCGGCTGCCGCACTACCGGGTCGTCGAGCGGGCCGGCCCGTCGCACGCGCCGGAGTTCACCGTGGAGTTGACGATCGCCGGCGAGAAGCCGGAACGAGCCCGCGGGCGCTCCAAGCGCGAGGCGGAGCAGGCGGCGGCGGCTTCGCTGCTTGCGCGGCTCGCCGGCGGCGACGGAAGGACGGCGCGCGATGACGCCTGAGGCCGCGCGGCGCTGCGGCTTCGTCGCGGTCATCGGCGCGCCCAACTCCGGCAAGTCCACCTTGGTGAACGCGCTGGTCGGCGCCAAAGTGTCGATCGTCACGCCCAAGGTGCAGACGACGCGCATGCGCATCCGCGGCATCGTCACGGAGGGCAACGCGCAGCTCGTGTTCGTGGACACGCCGGGCATCTTCGCGCCGCGCCGCCGCCTCGACCGGGCGATGGTCGCTGCCGCCTGGGGCGGCGCGGCCGATGCGGATATCGTCGTCCTGCTCGTCGACGCGAAGGCCGGGATCGACGAGGCGACCGCCGCGATCATCGACGGGCTCAAGAAGGCGGGGCGCCGGGCGGTTGCCGCGCTCAACAAGATCGACCTCGTGAGGCGCGAGAGCCTGCTCGCGCTCGCGGCCCGGCTCGATTCCTACGGCATCTTCACCGACGTGTTCATGATCTCGGCGTTGACCGGGGACGGGATCGGCGATCTGCGCGCCTTCCTCGCAGGCAGCGTGCCCGAGGGCCCGTGGCATTATCCGGAAGATCAGCTGTCCGACATCAACGATCGGCTGATGGCGGCGGAGATCACGCGCGAGCAGCTGTTTCTCCAGCTGCGCAAGGAGGTGCCGTACGCGCTGACCGTCGAGACCGACCGCTGGCAGGAGCTCGACGACGGCAGCGTGCGCATCGAGCAAACCATATTTGTCCGGCGCGACAGCCAGAAGGCGATCGTGTTGGGTCGCGGCGGCCAGCGCATCCGCTCGGTCGGCGAGGCGGCGCGCAAGGAGCTTGCGGCGCTGCTCGCGCGCGAGGTGCACCTGTTCCTCTACGTCAAGGTGCGCGCGGACTGGCCCGAGGACCCGGAGAGATACGCTGCCCTTGGATTGGAATACGGGGAGTAAGCGCTTGTTCCAATAGTGATGCGATGCTACGTCCGCCCCGAAGAAACTTTGGAGCTTCGATGACCGAGATTATCATTCGCGATCTGCCGGATTACGTGGTCGAAGCGCTTAGGGCCCGCGCAAAGCGGCGCGGTGTCTCGCTAGAAGAGGAAGTCGGAGCGATACTCACCGCATCGATCGATACGGCACGCGCGGCGTTTGCAAGTAGGGCGGCGGCGCTAAGGGCGCTTTCAGCAGGCCGGCCGATGCCCGCAGAACTTGATAGCGTGAAGATCATTCGTAAGGCGCGCGATGCCTGGAGCTAACGGGCACTTCACCCGCCGAACTCGATCCATATTCGGGCTTTTTCGTCACGGCCGAGTCGCGCACCACGCGCGACTCCCGGCCATCCATGGTCCTTTTTCCAACCGCGGTTCGGCACGCCCTTTCCAAGAATGCCCGTGGATGGTCGCGACAAGCGCACGGCTGTCCGATTCATCCATAAGAATGTGCGGCAGCTTCAGAAAAATCCTGTCATCCCGGGCGCCCCCCGGGACGAAGTGCCCGGGGGGCAGCGCGGACCCGCGGATCAAGTCCGCGGGGTGCGCCGCCGACCCGGACCCACCTTCCTTCGCGATCCCGGGTCTGCAGCGCGTCATTTCATGCCGCGCTGCGCCCGCGATGACAATTGGGGAGGGCGTAAACCGGACCGCCGCGCGAAACGCGCGGCTTTGACGGTGCGGGCCTTCGACTCGGTGTAGAAAGGACCATGGACTGGACCGACGAGGGCATCGTGATCGCCGCGCGCAAGCACGGCGAGACGTCCGCCATCGTGACCTTGCTCACGCGCGGACACGGGCGCCATCTCGGGCTGGTGCGCGGCGGGGCCGGGCGGCGGGCGCGCGGTCTGTACCAGCCGGGCAACACCGTCGCG
>DASWLB010000406.1:0-1921 GCA_036396315.1 Alphaproteobacteria bacterium | reverse complement strand
GGCATCTACGGCGGTGTGTTCACCCCGACGGAGGCCGGTGCCGCCGGCGCGCTCGGCGCGCTCCTGATCGCGCTCGGCCGGCGCAAGCTCACCTGGGCGAATCTTTGGCAGACCATGGTGGAGACCGGCCACGTCACGGTGTCGATCCTGTTCCTGATCCTCGCCGCGCGCATCTTCGGCCAGATGCTGACCATGGCCGGCCTGCCGCAGCAAATGAGCGCCTTCGCCATCGAGGCCAATCTCGGGCTCGTCGGCTTCACCGTGCTGTTCATCGCGATCGTCATTGTGCTGGGGATGATCCTCGATTCCGTTTCGATCATGGTGATCACCTTGCCGTTCGCCGTTCCGGTGATCCAGGGCCTCGGCGGCGACCTCATCTGGTTCGGCGTCGTCACCGTCGTCGCGGTCGAGATCGGCCTCCTCACTCCGCCGTTCGGGCTCGCGGTGTACGTCGTCAAGTCGAGCCTCGGCGACGATCGCGTCAGCCTGAACCAGATCTTCGCCGGCGCCTTCCCGTTCGTCGTCATCATGGCGCTGGTGGTGGCGCTTCTCGTCGCCCTGCCGAAGCTGTCGCTGGTCTTCTGAGGTGTGCGAAGGAATTCTGAACCCAAATTCCGTTCGTACTTCGATACGCCGCGCGCTAAAGGCGCGCGGCACTCAGTACGAACGGATATTCGAATTGTTGGAGCATCAAAGACCGCAACTGCGCCGCGGTGCCGTCGGCGCGGCGATCCTGATATAACCGCGCCATGCAGCGGATCGGCATCATCGGCGCGGGCGCCTGGGGTACCGCGCTCGGACTCGTCGCGCTCCGCGCCGGGCGCGCGGCGATCGTCTGGGCGCGCGAGAAGGAGGTCGCCGATTCGATCAATGCCGCCCACGAAAACCCCGCGTTCCTTCCGGGGATCGCGCTCGATCCCGCGCTCGCGGCGACCGGCGATCTCGCGACCGCCGCGCAGTCCGACGCGCTCCTTCTCGCCGTACCGGCGCAGTTCCTGCGCGCGGTGACGCGTGAACTCGCGCGCCATGTCGCGCCCGGCCTGCCGTGCGCGATCTGCGCCAAGGGCATCGAACGCGCGACCGGCGCGCTCCTCACCGAAATCTGCGCGGAGACCCTGCCCGCGCCGCGCCTCGCCGTCGTCTCGGGACCCACCTTCGCGCCGGAGGTGGCGCGCGGACTGCCCGCGGCAGTGACCATCGCGGCGAGCGACCCCGCGCTCGCCCGCGCCTTCGTCGCCGCGCTCGGCGGGCCTGCCTTCCGCCCCTATGCCGGCGGCGATCCGGTCGGCAGCCAGATCGGCGGTGCCGTCAAGAACGTGCTCGCCATCGCCTGCGGCATCGTCGAAGGGCGCGGCCTCGGCGAGAACGCGCGCGCGGCGCTGATCACCCGCGGACTTGCCGAGATGACGCGGCTCGCGCTGGCCATGGGCGGGCGGGCGGAAACCTTGATGGGCCTCTCCGGACTGGGCGACCTCGTGCTCACCTGCACGGGCGAATCCTCGCGCAACTTCTCGCTCGGTCGCGCGCTGGGCGAGGGCGCTGCGCTCGATGCCGTGCTCGGCGAGCGCCGCTCGATCGCCGAAGGCGTGGACACCGCGTCCGCCGTCGCCGCGCTCGCCAAGCGCCTCGCGGTCGAGATGCCGATCTCGGACGCGGTCGATGCCATCCTGCATCGCGGCGCGGCGATCGACGAGGCGATTGCGGCGCTGCTCGCGCGCCCGTTCCGGAGCGAAGCCGCCCCGGCCGGCGCCGACTGAACGACGCGAAGGGAGACGACGACGTGGCTTACTGGCTGTTCAAGACCGAGCCCGGCACCTTCTCGTGGGACGATCAGGTGCGGAAGGGCAGCGAGCATTGGGACGGGGTGCGCAACCATCAGGCCGCCAACAACATGCGGGCGATGAAGAAGGGCGATCTCGGC
>DASWLB010000405.1:0-2608 GCA_036396315.1 Alphaproteobacteria bacterium | reverse complement strand
ATCTATCTCGCGAGCCTGCGCCATCTCGGCATCGATCCGGCGCTGCACGACATCCGCTTCGTCGAGGACGATTGGGAAAGCCCGACGCTCGGCGCCGCCGGGCTCGGTTGGGAGGTGTGGTGCGACGGGATGGAGGTGACGCAGTTCACCTACTTCCAGCAGGTCGGGGGCATCGAGTGCGATCCGGTCTCGGTCGAGCTGACCTACGGGCTCGAACGCCTCGCCATGTACATCCAGGGCGTGGAGAACGTGTACGACCTCGACTTCAACGGCGCGGGCGTGAGCTACGGCGACGTGTTCCTCCGCGCCGAGCGCGAGTTCTCCGCCTACAATTTCGAGTTCGCCGACACCGATCTCCTGTTCAAGCGCTTCGCGTTCGCCGAGGAGGAATGCCGCCAGCTCCTCGGCCGCGCCCTCGCGCTGCCCGCCTACGACCACTGCATCAAGGCGAGCCACCTGTTCAACCTGTTGGATGCGCGCGGCGTGATCAGCGTCACGGAGCGGGCTTCCTACATCGCGCGCATCCGCGCCCTCGCCAAGGGCTGCTGCGAAGCCTGGCTCGCCGGCGAAGGCGGGACGGCGTAGGACGATGCCGGAGCTTCTGCTCGAGCTGCTCTCGGAGGAAATCCCGGCCCGCATGCAGGCGCAGGCGGCCGAGGACCTCGAACGGCGTGTCACCGAGGGGCTCAAATCGGCGCAGCTCGCCTTCACCGCATCCGAATCCTACGTCACGCCGCGGCGGCTCGCGGTCGTCGTCGACGGCATACCGGCGCGCCAGCCCGATCTGCGCGAGGAACGCCGCGGCCCGCGCGTCGGCGCGCCGGACCGGGCGATCCAGGGGTTCCTCAAGGCGAACGGGCTCACGACGCTCGACCAGTGCGAGCGCCGCGAGGCCGGCCGCGGCGAGTTCTGGTTCGCCGTCATCGCGCAGCCGGGACGGCCGTCGGCGGAGGTGCTGCCAGGGCTGCTGTTCGAAGCCCTGTTACAGTTCCCTTGGCAAAAGTCCATGCGCTGGGGACAGTATCTCGCTCGTTGGGTGCGCCCGCTGACAAGTATTTTGACGATCTTCGACGGAAGGACTCTGGACTTTGGAAACCTGGGTCTCGGTCTTGGCCATTTGAACCCGATCGCAGTAGCGCCGATTGGAAATCGCACGCGCGGCCACCGGTTCCATGCGCCGGACGCGTTCGAAGTGCGATCTTTCGAGGACTATCGGAATAAGCTCCTCGCTGCGCATGTCGTTCTCGACGCCGCCGAGCGTCAGCGCCGGATCGCCGAAGCGGCCGGTGCGCTGGCGCGCCAGCACGGTCTTGAGCTCCGCGCCGATCCGGCTTTGCTCGCCGAAGTGGCCGGCCTGGTCGAATGGCCGGTCGCGCTCATGGGCCGGATCGACGACCGGTTCATGGATGTGCCAAGCGAGGTGCTGACCACAGCGATGCGCCGCCATCAAAAGTACTTTTCGTTGACCCGGCCCGACGGCAGCCTCGCGCCCAACTTCATCGTCGTCGCCAACATCGAGGCGGCGGACGGCGGCAAGTCGATCGTCGCCGGCAACGAGAGGGTGTTGCGCGCCCGCCTCGCCGACGCCAAGTTTTTCTGGGACCAGGACCGCAAGCGCCGGCTCGAGGACCGCGTGCCGGCGCTCGACGGCATCGTGTTCCACGCCAAGCTCGGTTCCGTGGGCCAGAAGGTGGCCCGGCTTCAGACGCTCGCCGCCGAGCTGTCGGAGTTCGTGCCGGGCTGCGACCGCGATCTCGCGCGCTCCGCGGCGCTGCTCGCCAAGGCCGATCTCACCACCGGCATGGTCGGCGAATTCCCGGAGCTCCAGGGGATCATGGGCCGATACTACGCGCACGATGAAGGGGAGAAGCCCGAGATCGCGGACGCGATCGCCGATCACTATGCGCCGGCCGGTCCGTCCGACCGCTGTCCGACACGCCCGGTGAGCGTCGCGCTCGCGCTCGCCGACCGGCTCGACACGTTGTTCTGGTTCTTCGCGATCGACGAGCGCCCGACCGGCTCCAAGGATCCGTTCGCCTTGCGCCGCGCCGCGCTCGGCGCGATCCGCCTGATACTCGAGAACCGGCTCCGCCTGCCGCTCAGGACCGCCTTCGGGCTCGCGGCCCAGGCGAACGTCGTCGCGATGGACGAGGCGCGCCGGCGCGCCGCGATCGACGAGCTGGTGGCGTTCTTCGCCGACCGGCTGAAGGTCCATCTGCGCGAGCAGGGGGTGCGCCACGATCTGGTGACCGCCGTGTTCTCGGTCTCCGGCGAGGACGACCTCGTCCGCCTCGTCTCCCGCGTCGCGGCGCTCGCCCCGTTCCTGCGTTCGGACGACGGGGCGAACCTGCTGACCGCGTACCGGCGCGCCGCCAATATCGTGCGCATCGAGGAGCGGAAGGACGGCAAGAGCTACGACGGGGCGGCGGCCGAAGCGGCGCTCGCCCAGGCCGAGGAGATCGCGCTGGCGCGCCGGCTCGCCGAGGTGGGCAAGGGAACCGGCGCCGAGCTCGCGCGCGAGGATTTCGCCGCGGCCATGACGACGCTTTCCGGGCTGCGCGGCCCGGTCGATGCGTTCTTCGACCACGTCACGGTCAACGTGGACGAC
>DASWLB010000404.1:0-4939 GCA_036396315.1 Alphaproteobacteria bacterium | reverse complement strand
GAGCCGGATCTCGTCCTCAACCTCCAGCGTGCGGCCGGTCGAGGAGAAGAAGACGCGGCCGCCCTGATCCTCGCCGGCCACTCAGTCGGCGGCCGAGCGCACCTTGGCGCCCGGCAGGTACCACGCGGGGTCCATCCGATTTTCGATGCCGGACGTGCGCAGGGTCTCGTCGTATTCCGCCTTGATGAACGGGTCTTCCAGATAGTACGGCACGGCGGTGCCGCCTTCGTCGATGTCGATGGCGCCGTAGTCGGTGTGCTTCTCGCCGGGCGGGCCCGGCTCGCGCCCCGGGTTGTGCGGCCCGAACCAGGCGGTCAAGCGGAACGACTCCTTCGAGACGCCGAAATGCTGGTGGAACCAGCGCGCCCCACCGGGCGCGGCGGAGACCATCCCGACCGGCTCGTAATCGACGCGCTTCACCTTGTCGGCATGGCCGGACTTCCACGGCGTCGGCCCGCATTCCTCTGGCCAGGTGTAGGTGTAGCCCTTGCCCTTGAGGCAGATCAGCACCGCGGCCGAGGTGTGCGCGTGCGCCTTGGAATAACGGCCGTTCTCGTGCTGGCCGATCCACAAATAGAATGTGTTGCCGGTCATGAACGGCTCGACGCGCCGCCAGCCGGGCGAGCGGCGATTGTCGAGCGGCAGGTCGCAATTGACGATGTCGGGGATGAAGTTGGTGCGCCGCATGGCGAGCCCGCGCACCGGATCGGGCTCGATGTCGTCGCGATAGCGGTAGAAATCGTCGGCGCCGGAGAAGCGGTCGCGGAACTCGTACGGGCAGTCGAAGATCGCGCCTGCGTTGTCGAGCAGGTTCATCTGGTTCGGCGCGGTCGTGCCGCCGAGCAGGAGCGCCGGGGTCGATGTCGCGTTGACGATGCGGTGCCAGGCGTTGAGCGGGATCGAGAACAGCGATCCGCGCTGCCATTCGAAGATGTGGCGCTTCTTGTCGCCCTGGAGCCAAACCTCGGTCGAGCCGCGCCCCTCGACCACGTAGAACACTTCTTCATAGAGATGCTTCTCGGCATTCAGCGCGCCCGCCGCAGGCACCTCGACGACGTAGCAGCCCCACTTGCCCTCGGTGCCGTGCAGCTGGATGAAGGTGCCGCGCCCGCCTGTGCGCCGCCACGTGGCGAGCGGCAGGTCCTGCACGCGCCGCACCCCGATGCCGCGGAATACCGGGATGCCTTCTCCCTCCATGAACTTGTCGTAGGGCGTCGCGGGCCGGCCGAACTTGCCGTACCCGGCCTTGCGGCCGGCGGCAGGCTCGTGCCAATGCACTCCGGGGGCGTCGTGCGGCATAAATCCTCCTCGGCGGCCCCACCATAGCGCGAACACCGACGACGAGCCAGAAGGCGAACCGTTACGGTGCGTGTCGCGCGTTCTCGGCGCGGGTTTCGACCCCGGGTTCGCGTGCAGCCGGACGCGACGTGCTCCGCGCGGCCATCCAGCCCACGGCCCAGGTCGCGGCAATCGCACCCACGATCTGGGCGGCGATGAAGGCGGGCGCATGGGACGGCGCGATGCCGCTGAAGCTGTCGGTGAAGGCGCGTCCGATCGTCACGGCAGGGTTGGCGAACGAGGTGGACGCGGTGAACCAGTAGGCGGCCGTGATGTAGAGCCCGACCGCGTAAGGCACGGCCGCCGCGCGGAACCGCCCGACGGCAAGGATCGCGGCGACCAAACCGAACGCGGCGACGGCTTCGGCGAACCATTGGCCGAAACCCGTCCGCAGCTTCGACGAAACCTGCAGGATCGCCTCGGCGAACATTGCGTGCGCGGCGAACACGCCCGCCATCGCGCCAACGACCTGCACCGAGGCATAGGCGAGCGCGTCGCGGATGCCGATCTCGCGCCGCATGAGGAAGGCGAGCGTGACGGCGGGGTTGAGATGCGCGCCCGAAATCGGGCCCAGAGCCAGGATCAGGACCACGAGGATCGCGCCGGTCGGAATCGTGTTGCCGAGGAGGGCGAGCGCCTCGTTCCCGCCCGCCAGGCGCTCGGCCATGATGCCCGAGCCCACCACGGTCGCGAGCAGGAACGCGGTGCCGATCCCCTCGGCCGCGAGGCGGCGCGACAGGTCGAACCGATCCGGCGCCGGGGCGTCAGGCGAGCAGTCCGGCATCGATCTCTCCGGCGACGAGCGCCTCGATCCGACCGCGCAATCGCCGGTAGGCGTCCTCGAACGCGGCGCGCCGCAGCGCCGTGTCGGCGTGCACCGCGCCCTTCGGATGGCTGCCCGCGCTATAGGCGCGGAACCGGCCGGCGCCGAGATCGTTCAGGATCGCCTCGGCCAGGATGCTGCACGCCGAGTTCCCGGTGCAAAGGAACAGGACGTTGAGTATCGGCCGGGCATCGCCAGCCATCAGGCAGGGACCCGGGCGCCGAGACGTTGATTCGCGAGCAGCGCCTCGATCACGGCGTGATATTCGCCGGCGGGCGGCGTCTCGCGCCCCGGCTCCTTGGCGCGGTCGTCCCAGCGACGCAGCCGGATAGCCTCTGCCGCGAACCGGCGCGCCGCGAACCGCACCGCCTCGTCCGCCGGGAGCGGCCCGCCCTGGAGCGCGAGGCTCCGCTTCGAGGCGCGCGATAGCCCGTCATGATAGTCGGGCTCGATGGCGCACAAATAGCGCTTCGCCGGCACGTGCAGCCGCACGGGTTCGGTCACGTCGGGACCGAACCAGCGCTCGAGCAGGTCGGCGCCATTGGTTTCGTGGTGGTCGTCGGCCTCGCGCGGGCCGATCGAGCGCCGGCGTGCCGGAAGGAGGTGGCCGATGTCGTGAAACAGCGCGGCGACGACGAGCGCCGGGCGTGCCGCCTCGGCTCCGGCGAGCGCGGCGCACTGGAGCGCGTGTTCGAGCTGGCTCACCCGCTCAAGTCCGTACTGGCGCTCGCCTTGCAGGATCAGGGTCTCGAGCAGGAAATCCGCCACGTTCATGTCGCCGTCACCCTCCGGTTGCCGACGCCGCGGCGGCCGATCCGCCGCTTCGAAGTCGCGCTTAACCCAATGGCATGACACCATCATGAATGAAGGATGACGCCTTTATGACGCCCCTCAAAATCGGACCGCAAGGCCCTTTACGGACGCGGCGCAATCACGGAGAGTTCCGCCGAGTCCGCCAGGGACAACTGCCCATGACCCGTATCTCGACCGAGCTAACCGGCCGGCGCGCCACAGCGAAGGGCGAGCGCGCCCACGCGTCCGAGCTTCGTTACCAGTCGGGCTTCGGCAACGAGTTCGCGACCGAGGCGGTCGAGGGAGCGCTGCCCAAAGGCCAGAATTCGCCGCAGCGCCCGCCGCACGGGCTGTATTCCGAGCAGCTGAGCGGCTCGCCGTTCACCGCACCCCGTGCCGAGAACCGCCGCACCTGGCTCTACCGCATCCGGCCGAGCGCGATGCACCGCCCGTACCGGCGGATCGGCGAAGGGCTGATCCGCACCGCGCCGTTCGCCGATGCGGGCGCGGGACCCAACCGGCTGCGCTGGGACCCCCTGCCCTACCCGAAGGCGCGCCAGGATTTCGTCGACGGGCTCGCCACCGTCGCGGCCAACGGCGATGCCGGAGCGCGCGCCGGCGTCGCGATCCACATCTACCTCGCGACCGCGCCGATGCGGGACCGCGCCTTCGCCAATGCGGACGGCGAGCTCTTGATCGTGCCCCAGGACGGGCGCCTTCTGCTGCGGACCGAAATGGGCATGCTCGACGTAGCACCAGGCGAGGTCGCCGTCGTGCCGCGCGGCGTGAAGTTCGCGGTCGAACTGCCGGACGGCAAGGCGCGCGGCTACGTGTGCGAGAACTACGGCGCGCTGCTGCGCCTGCCCGAGCTCGGTCCCATCGGGTCCAACGGACTCGCCAACGCGCGCGATTTCCTCACGCCGGTCGCCGCGTTCGAGGACCGTGACGCGCCCATCCAGCTCGTCGCGAAGTTCGAAGGCGGGCTGTGGGCGACCGATCTCGACCGCTCGCCGTTCGACGTCGTCGCCTGGCACGGCAACTACGCGCCCTACAAGTATGAACTGGCGAATTTCATGGCGATCAACACGGTGAGCTTCGACCATGCCGATCCGTCGATCTTCACCGTGCTCACCTCGCCCTCCGGCGTCCCCGGCACGGCGAACGTCGATTTCGTGATCTTCCCGCCGCGATGGCTGGTCGCCGAGCACACGTTCCGCCCGCCCTGGTTCCACCGCAACGTCATGAGCGAGTACATGGGGCTGATCCGCGGCAGCTACGACGCCAAGGCCGAAGGGTTCGTGCCGGGCGGTGCGAGCCTGCACAACTGCCTGTCGGCGCATGGGCCCGACCGCGAAACGTTCGAGGGCGCATCGCGCGCCAAGCTCGATCCGCAGTACCTCGGCGACTCGCTCGCCTTCATGTTCGAGACGCGGCTGGTGTGCCGGCCGACGGCGTTCGCGCTCGAAACCCCCGCGCTGCAGCGCGATTACGATTCGTGTTGGGCGGATTTCCCGAAATCGTTCGCGCCGCCGCGCCGATAGCGGCGGCGTAAGGTCAGACCGCGCGGGCCTCCACGGCCGCTTCGGTCCAGCGGAACGCGGCGAGGTCGAGCGGCGGGTGGACTGCGCCGCACGCAGCGCAGCGTCGCAGCCGTTCGTCGGCGCTGAAACGCCCGGCGGCGGCGGCAAATCGATCCTGCGAAGCGTGCTCCGCCGTGTCCCACAAGTCGCGGTGCAGTTCCGCACCGCACGGGGCGCAATACCAGGCCATCGCCTCGAGACCCGGCTCTCGCGCCTTGAAGCGCAGCATCACGCTCTCGCCCTCGGGCACGATGCGGTGCGGCGCGCCGGCCGGCACGTACACGCAATCGCCCGGCTTCAACGGAAAGCTCGCGACCGAAGTCTCCTTGAACTCGACCGCGCCGCCGCCCGACATGAGGAGGAGGAGCGTGTCCTTCTCGCAGATCAGAAAGAAGGGCTGCGGGCG
>DASWLB010000403.1:0-6602 GCA_036396315.1 Alphaproteobacteria bacterium | reverse complement strand
GCAACGATCGAGCTTGATCAGGAGATCGTTCGGCAGCCACTCGGCGCAATCGACCGCCTGCGCCGCCTGCAGCGCCGACCGTCCGGCGGCGCGCTCGGAGGCGGCGCGGTCCTCGGCGTCGTCGCGGAAGGTCGCGAGCACGGAATCGCGCAGCACGCCCGACCGATCGAACGCGCCCGGCGCGCGCAGCCGGCGCCCGGGCAGGAAGCGCCGCACGGCGCGGCGGTAACGGCCGTAGCCCGCGAACAGCTCGTCGCCGCCCTCGCCGGACAGGATGACCTTGAACCCCTCCGCCGCGACGCGGGCAAGCTTGTAGGACGGCAGCACCGCGTAGTCCGCCGCCGGGTCGTCGAGCGCGGCCGCGACCGAGGGCAGCAAATCGAGGAAATCGCGCTCGCCGAACTCGACCTCGACGTGCTCGGCGCCGAGCGACCGCGCGACCTTCTTCGCCCGGGCGCGCTCGTCGGCCGCCTCGGTGCCCGGGAAGTACGCCGTGAATGCGCGCACCGGACGGTCGTTGAGGCGCGCCATGAGGGCCAAAACGGCGGACGAATCGATGCCGCCCGACAGGAACATGCCGTACGGCACGTCGGAGCGCTGGTGCTTGTCCACGCTGTCGAGCAGGGCCGCCTCGAGCGCGGCCAAGGCCGCGTCTTCCGACATCTCAATGGCGCCGTCCAAGGGCAGCGCGGCGCGGCGCCGCCGCTCGACGATCCGCCCGTCGCGCACAACCAGCGTCTCGCCCGGCAACACGCGGTGGATGCCCGCGAAGATCGTCTCCGGACCGGGCACGTATTGGCGCTGCAACAGCGCCGCGCGCGCCTCCGGGCGGATGCTGGGCGCGGCGAGGCCCGCCGCGAGCAGCGCCCGCGGCTCGGAGGCGAAGGCGAAGCCCTTGGCCGTTTCGGCGTAGTAGAGCGGCTTGATGCCGAATGGATCGCGCGCGAGCACGAGTCGGTCCGCGACCGGATCGTGAATCGCGATCGCGTACATGCCGCGCAGCCGATCGGCGAACGCGAGCCCGTCGCGCCGGTAGAGGTGGAGCGGCGGCTCGCAATCGGATTTGGTGCGGAATGGGATTCCGCCGAGCTCGGCGGCGAGCTCGCGATAGTTGTAGATCTCGGCGTTGGCGACGAGGACGGCGCCGTCCGGCTCGCCGATCGGCTGGTCGCCGGTCGCGAGGTCGATGATGGCAAGACGGAGATGGGCGAGGGCGACGTTGCCCGCGACGTGGCGGCCCTGCCCGTCCGGGCCGCGATGGCCGAGCGCCCGGCTCATCGCCGCGAGGACCTCGAGGTCGGGCCGTGCGCCGCGCCGCACCGCAAGCCCGGCGATGCCGCACATCAGAAGGCGACCTCGCGGAAGAATTCGAGATAGCGCGCGACGACCGCCGCCTCGGTGAACTCGCGCTCGTGCGCCGCACGCCCGCCTTCGGCAAGCCGCGCCGCAAGGGTGCGATCCCCCAGGACGCGGCCGATGGCATCGGCGAGCGCCGTCGCGTCCTCGACCGGGACGAGCAGGCCGGAGCGCTCCGGCTCGATCAGCGCGCGCGGGCCGGCGGCGGCGGCGGCGACGACCGGCTTGCCATGCGCCCACGCCTCGATGATGACGTTGCCCAGCGGTTCGATGCGCGACGGACAGGCGAGCAGGTCGGCGGCGGCGAGCAGCGCCGGCACGTCGTCGCGCCAGCCGAGAAAGCGGACGCGGTCGGCGACGCCCAGCGACCGGGCGAGATCGCGCAACGCGCGCTCGCGCGAGCCCTCTCCGGCAAGCCACAGGAAGACGCCCGGCAAGCGCGCCATCGCGCGGATCAGCACGTCGAACGCCTTGTTCTCGTGCAACCGGCCGAGCGCCAGCACGATCGGCGCGCCGCCCGGCGTGCCGAGCGTCTCGCGCGCGACCGGCGCCATGGGCGCGGCGTCGACGAAGTTCGGCAGGTAGTGGACGCGATCCTGCGGCCAGCCCTGCGCGACGCAGTAGGCGACGATGTCGCGCGTGTTGCCGACCAGGCGGTCGCAGCGCCGGTAATACGCGAGATCATAGTAGCCGCCGAGCCGCGCGGCATGGACGAAACGGCGCGACGCTGTCCGTTCCGGACAGTGGCGCGTCGCCCGGCCCATCCAAGTGAGCACCAGGTCGGGCCGGAACGACTCGATCTCGCGCGCGAACGCGTGCCGCGTCGCGATGTCGAAAATGCCGCCGAAGGAAAGCTCGACCGGCGCGAGACCGCCTGCGCGGAGCGCCGCCGCGCGCCGCGCGTCGCGCCGCATCACGACGTGCTGGTCGAGGCCGGCGCGCGCGAGGGCCAGCACGAGCCGCACGAAGAACGATTCCGCTCCGCCCTTCTCCGCGCCGGCCATGGCCTGGAGGACGCGCATCAGGGGATGAGCCTTTCGAAGGCGGCGGCGGCATCGTCCCAACCCCAGCCGCGCTGGAGGCGGATCGCCGCCTCGCTCTGGCGGCGCCACAGCGCGTCGTCGCCGAGGAGCGCGACGGAAGCTGCGGCGAACCGTTCGTCGTCGCGGGCGATGCAGCCGGTCACGCCGTCGATGACGCGCTCGGCGACGCAGCCGATGTCCGTAACGACGCACGGCACGCCGGCGGCCTGCGCCTCGCCGACCGCGAGGCAGAACGTCTCGCCGGGGTCGCCGCGATAGAGCATGACGCGGGACGCGGCGAACTCCGCCGCCAGCGCCGCCTTGGCAACCGGCTGGCGCAGCACTACCCCGTCCGCCGCCATGCCGGCGGCGCGATCGAGCACCGCAAACATCTCGGCCGCCTTCGCTGCGCCGTGCGCGCCGTAGGTCGCGGGGCCAGAGAACACATGCAGCTCGGCGTTTGGTCGCGCCGGGCGGATGCGCCGCGCCCAGAGGTCGAGCAGCCAGGCGAGCCCGCGCAGCGGGTTCGAGGTGAAGATCGCCCGCGGCGGCGGCGGGTTCGACGGCGGCGGCGCGGTCCGGAACGCTTCGGAGATGCCGTACGGTATCACGACCCGCGGCCCCGACGGGGCCCACCACGGATAGGTCGCTCGGTGCCACGCCCCGGAAAAGACGATCGGCGGGCGGACCCGCCAGAGCTTCGCCAGATAGCGCGGCTTCAGCAGGTAGCGCGCGGGGTTGTGGATCCAGAACGCGGTGCGGCGGGCGCGCGGCATCAGGGGAATCAGCTTATCGCCGCGGTTGGCGATGTAGAGATCGGCGTTGTCGGGCACGCCGGCTTCGATCGGCCGCCACTCGACGCCGTTTTGGCGGCCGGGATTCGCGCAATGGTTGCGCACGGCGACGTCGTGCCCGCGGCGCGCGAACGCCTCGGCCAGCGAGACGAAGGCGGTTTCGGCGCCGCCGAGCGGGCCGGTCGCCAACGAGACGCCGTCGAACGCGATCCCGTCATCGGCCATGACGATGCGCGCCATCACTCGTCCTCGAGGCGCGCCTTGAGGTGGGACAGGATCGGGTAGAGCCCCGCGCACAGGGCGACGAGGAAACCGTAGCCGCCCTCGCGATACCCGCCGCGCGCCACGTAGCACTTATAGAAGCGCGAGAAGATGCGACGGATATTGCCGCCCATTGTGCCGATGTCGCCGGATTCGCGCAGGTCCTGGGCGCGGAGGGAGGAGTAGCGGTCGAGCCGGAGGATCATATCCGAGATGTTGCGGTCCACATGGTGCTCGATGCGATTCGCGAGCATCGGGCCCTCGGCGCCCCGGAACGCGAGCCGCGGGTGGACGCGGTCGCGGCCCCAGCTTTTCGCGCCCTTGCGGAACAGACCGGGGTACGCCGCCTTGCCGAAATAGGCGCCCCAGCCGTGGCGGACGAGCCGCCCGCCGATGTAGTTGTCGACCGGGATTTCGTGCCAGTCGAATCGCGACGAGGAAGCGACCGCCCGGATCTCGCGCGCCAGCGCCTCGGGCACGCGCTCGTCGGCGTCGACCTCGAGGATCCAGGGCCCGCGGCAGGCCTCGATCGCGGCGTTGCGCCGGTCGCCCTCGATGGGCCACGCGCCTTCGACCAGCCGCTCGGTGTAGCGCCGGGCGATGTCCTTCGAGCGGTCCGTGCAGCGGTCGAGCGCCACCACGATCTCGTCGGCGAAGCGAAGGCGGTCGAGGCAATCGGCGAGCTGGGCTTCCTCGTCGTGGACGGTCACCACCGCCGACAATGTCGACTCGGTCATGCCGCCTCGCCGCGGCAGCGCCGCCACAGCGCGACCGCACCGGCATGGGCCGCATCGACCGAAAGGGAGTCCATCAGGCACGCCGTCGCGCGATGGTCGAAGCCCGACGCCCCGACCAGCCGCTCGAACGGGATCGCGGTCGAGACGAAGGCGGCGCGGTCGCCCCAAGGGGCATAGACCGCGGCCGGGCTCGGCCCGAACAGGCCCAAAGTCGGGATGCCCGCCGCCGCGGCCATGTGCATGAGGCCCGAGTCGTTGCCTATATAGAGTGCGACGCGCGCGAAGCAGGCCGCCGCCACACCGAGCCCAGTGCGGCCGGCGAGGTCGATACGCCGGTCGGCAGGCAGCGCGGCGACCACCGGCGCGGCCATGGCGCGCTCGTTGTCCGCCCCGAACACCGCGATCCGGGCGCCCGGCAGGAGCCCGTCGCGCCCGGTCAGCCGCTCCGCCAGCGCGACGAAACGATCGGCGGGCCAGGCCTTGGGCGCCCAGTTGGCGGTCGGGCCGAGCCCGAGGACCGGCGGACCTGCCGGGATCAGCCGCGCCGCCTCGGCCGCCTCGCGGGCGCCGATCCAGAGGTGCGGCGAAGGCGGCGGATCGAGCCCGAGCACGGCGCCGAGCCTTCGCACCTGATGTTCCTGGCCGCGCCCGCCGCGCAGCGCCTTCCGCTCGCGCGTCGACAGGAGACGGCTCGCCAGCGACTGGCGGAGATCGACCACGAGATCCCACGCGACCGGCGCGCACGCCGCCCACAAGCGCAGCCAATGGCTGGCCAGCGGCCGTTTCGCCAGCACGATGACGCGGTCGAGACCGGGAACGCCCACGAACAAGGGCACCGGCGCGGGACCGCAGGCGATGGTGACCCGGGCTCCGGGATGGCGCGCGACCAGGTGATGGAGCAGGCCGGTCGAAAGGACGGCGTCGCCGATCCGTGTCGAGGTGATGAACAGGATTTTCATGGCGCGGGCGGCCTCGGCATGCCCAAAAGCCGGTCCGAAGTGGCGGAATCGCCCATGGCGGTGGGTTATACCGTCCGGTTTGCGGGCTTGCCAAGCCAACCCTTGCCGCGCCCAATGGAGCGTCCCACCTGACATCCGGGCCGACAACCACATTGCAACCGCCCCGCGCATCCCCATGGCCATGAAACGCTACGTGAGGCTGGAAGGCCGGGCGCTCGTCCGCGTTTCCGGCACGGATGCGCGGCCGTTCCTGCAGGGGTTGATCTCCAACGACATCGAACGCGCCTCGCCCGGTCGCGCCATATACGCCGCGCTCCTCACCCCCCAGGGCAAGTACCTGTTCGACTTCTTCATCTGCGAGCTGGGCGGAGCGATCCTGCTCGATTGCGAACGGGCGCGACGCGATGCCTTGGTCAAACGACTCGCGGTCTATCGGCTGCGATCCCAAGTGACCATCGCCCCGGACGACTCGTTCGAGGTGTTCGCGGTGTTCGGCGACGGCGCCGCGGCGGCGTTGGGACTCGACGGGACAGCGGGGAACGCGTGCCCGTTCGCGGGCGGACTTGCGCTCGTCGACCCGCGGATTGCCGCGGCCGGCGTGCGCGCGGTCCTGCCGTCGGAAACCGGCGCCAAGGCTCTCGAAGATGCCGGGGTCGAGCGAGCAGATTTTGCCGACTACGACGCCGCGCGGCTGCGCCTCGGCCTGCCGGACGGAAGCCGGGACCTCGAGATCGAGCGGTCGCTGCTGCTCGAGAACGGCTTCGAGGAGCTCAACGGCGTCGATTTCGCCAAGGGATGCTATGTCGGGCAGGAGGTCACGACGCGCATGAAGCGACGCGCGCTCGTGCGCAAGCGGCTGATGCCGGTCGCGATCGAGGGGCCGGCGCCCGAGCCGGGCACCATCGTGATGCGCGACGGGATCGAGGTGGGAGAGATGCGCTCGACCGCGGGCAAGGCCGGGCTCGCGCTGTTGCGGCTCGATCTCGTCGATGGCGCCGCGACGCTGGACGCCGGCGAAGCGCGGATCACGCCGCGCGCGCCGGCCTGGCTCACGAGCTGACGGCCGTATCACGCCGTCGATGCGACCGTCGCCGCCTCGCCCTTCGGGGCAAGCGCGGCCTGCGCCGCCGCAAGGCGGGCGATCGGCACGCGGAACGGCGAGGCCGACACGTAGTCGAGCCCGATCGCGTGGCAGAACCGGACCGAGGCGGGATCGCCGCCATGCTCGCCGCAGATGCCCAACTTCAGGTTCGGCCGCGTCTTGCGCCCGCGATCGCAGGCGATCCGGATCAATTCGCCGACCCCGTCGGGATCGAGGGTGACGAACGGGTCTTTCTCGAAGATGCCGGCGCGCTCGTAGGCGGCGAGGAAACTTCCCGAATCGTCGCGCGACAGGCCGAACGTGGTCTGGGTCAGGTCGTTGGTGCCGAAGCTGAAGAATTCCGCCGATTCGGCGATCGCGCCGGCGAGAAG
>DASWLB010000402.1:0-1516 GCA_036396315.1 Alphaproteobacteria bacterium | reverse complement strand
CCGACGACCGATCCCAAGCGCGCGGCCGTGCCGCTGCCGCTCGGCGGCCACAAGGGCGCCGGGCTCGCGATGGTGTACGAGTGCCTCGCCGGGCTCGTGCTCGCCAACCCGACCATCGTTCCCGCGATCACCGGCGTGCCCGGCGGCAACCGCCACAACCAGAACGCGCTGGTCGGCGCCCTCGATCCGGCCGTGTTCGGCGATATCGACGAGTACCGCCGCAACACCGCTGCGCTCGTCGACGCGGTGAAGGCGCTGCCGCGCGCCCAGGGCGTGGAAGAGCTTACGGTGCCGGGCGAGCGCGGCGACCGCGTCTTCGCCGAGCGCGGGCGCACGGGCATCCCGATCCCGCCGGCGATCTGGAAGCAGCTGGACGAGCTTGCACGGCGCCTCGGCGTCGAGACGGCCCAAACACCGGCGGTCAAGGTTTCCTGACGCCGCCAGATGCCCAGCAAACCGCACGCCCCGACGCCGCACGAGGCCGTCCACGCTTTCGACCAGTGGAGCTCCCGGCGCGGCTTCATCCTGGCAGCGATCGGCGCGGCGGTCGGCGTCGGCAACATCTGGCGGTTTTCCTATGTCGCGGGCGAGAACGGCGGCGCCGCTTTCCTGCTCGTCTATGTCGCGTGTGTGATCCTCGTGGGCCTGCCGCTCGTCATCGGCGAGCTCGCGGTCGGGCGGAACACGCACGGCGACGCGCTCCTGTCCGTTCGCGCCGTCAGCGACAGGCCGATCTGGCTCTCGGCCGGCGCGCTCGGCATTTTCGGATCCTTCCTCCTCCTCAGCTTCTACCTCGTCATCGCCGGCTGGGCCCTCAAGTACCTGGCCGGTTCGCTGACGGGAGAGTTGTGGCGCCTAGCCGGTCACCAATATGGCGGCTACTTCGCGGACTTCATCGCCGACCCGGTGCAGCCCGCCTTTTGGCAACTTGTCATGGCGGCGCTTTCCGCAGCGATCGTCGCATGCGGCATTCGCGTGGGGGTCGAGCGCGTCAACGGCATTCTCATGCCGCTTCTGGCCGCAATTATCGTTGCGCTGGCGATTTTCGCGCTGACGCTCGACGGCGCGTCACGGGGTCTCGCGTTCCTGTTCTCGCCGCGCTGGGAGGCGCTCGCCTCGCCGGAGCTCTACGTCGCGGCGATGGGCCAGGCGTTCTTCTCGGTCGGGCTCGGCATGGCCCTCTATCTCACCTACGGCAGCTATCTTCCGCGCGGCCAGAACATCCCGGGCATGGCTACCATCGTCGTTGCGGGCGACACCGCCGTCGCGATCCTCGCCGGGATCGCGATTTTTCCAGCCGTCTTCACCTACGGACTCGATCCGGCCTCCGGTCCCCAACTCGTGTTCATCACGTTGCCCCAGATCTTTCTCGCCATGCCTGCCGGCGAGCTTGTTGCGGCAGTCTTTTTCCTTCTATTGGTCGCCGCGGCCCTGACGAGCGCGGTTTCGCTCGTCGAGGTCATCGGCGCCTGGGTGCGGCGGCGCTTTGGGTTGTCTCGTCCCGCGGCCACGGCCG
>DASWLB010000401.1:0-7150 GCA_036396315.1 Alphaproteobacteria bacterium | reverse complement strand
CGGCATCGGCCCAGCGCGCGATGCGCGCCGCCAGCTCCTCGCTCGCAAGCGCCCGGCCGCGCCGGTCGAGCGCGACGACGGCCGCGCCCTTCGGCGTCGCGGCGCGGATCAGCGCGGCCTCGCGGCGCACGAGCTCCGCCGCCGGCAGCTTGCGGCGCTCCGCGACCTCGACGAGCGCAAGACTGCCTTTCATCCGCTTCGCATAGTCGTCGTAGAGCGCGCGCTCCGGTCCCTTGCCGAGCCGGCCTGCGGCAATGATGGTGAGGCGCATCAAGACTTGGGCTCAGGATCGAAGCACGCGTTGCAATCAAGCATCGATCAATCCGATAGCGCGTAGGAACAGCTTCAAATCGGGCTCGACGGCACACGCCTGAACGATTTGTCGAATGCCAATGCGAACCGCGAGTCTTTGCGCCGTGACTCCGGCCTTGTCATAGTCCGGCCACCGCCGCCGCAGCTCCGAAAGGCAGGCGTCGCCAGCGGGCCGAAGGTTCTGACATCCGTCGAGGTGTCGCAGCAGGACGGCCTCATGATTCGGCGCTTGCCAAATCAAGTGAACCCCCGCTTGGCGCGCCAATTCCATCGCATCGCGGGTGCGATCTGGAACGGAATCCCGCACGTCGGCGTCCAAGAATACCGCCTTGAAGCGGTAGGTCGTGTCCTGACGTCGCCGACGATCGAGCACGTCGACGGCGCGTCTGACCAGCCCGAGCGGATCTCCCGCGCCAGGGTTGAGACGCTCGTTCTGAATTCGAATGTGAAGACCGTGAGCCTCGGCGATTTGATTGAGGAGCGCGACATAGGCGAACTCGCTTTCGCCCTCGCAACCGGCGAAGAAGAGTTCTCGCTGTGGGATTAGAGGGCGACGCCTCATCCGAAGATCGGGACAGCACCATACGCGCCAGAAAGATATTTCCTGTAATAGTTGTCGATCCGCCGGACGTTCTTGATGTCTTGCAGCCCGTAGACTCGCGTCCGACCATGCCGATCCTTCTCGCAGAAGATGACCTCTTCCTTTTCAAGCTGCTCGAGGAAGGCGGGGTTTTGGCAAGTAAGCCAAAGTCGGGCATTCAGCGGATTGCGGCTTGTGTCGTAAAACCATTGCGCAATCTCCGAGAGCATCAACGGATGCAAGGACGCATCCAACTCATCGATGAGTGCCAGCCCGCCCGTCCTCAAGGCGCTCGCGATCAATGGGAATGACCGAACAAAGGATTGTGTGCCGTGGCTCTCCAGCGCCCAAACGATCGGCGTGGACAGACCTTCGTGCTCAAACTTCGCGATCGGACGAAGACCGTCGCTTTCGACTCGCAGGTTGCGGACGCCCAAGTCAATTCGTGGAATTTCGCGGTTCAGCGATTCCAAAAGCGACGGGTTGCCGGCGAGCATGCCGATCAACTGTTCGTCGGACAAGTTCTGCTGCACGACAAAGAGATTCGTGACAACCGTACGTGATGCATTGCGCAGGGCGACGGCGGGCGCGAAGTCGAACTGCGCAAGCGTCGAGATCAGGCTCGCGTTGGACCGGACCTTGCCGACGATTGAGCGATAGTGTGCGAGCGGAAAGTTTGGGCCGTCGAGGATGTCCCCTCGAGCTGTCCTTTGAAATAGGCGAACCGACTTTCCCTTCCCGTCCATACGGTGACGAAGAGACTCCGCGGCGACGTAACTCGGCCCACCAGTTCGGTGGGCAACGATCAGCTCGTACTCGTATGTGCCATACGTCGCGGAGAGTTCGTCTTGCCCTTCCAAATCGGTTCGTCCACCGACGGATGCGGCGATCCGAGTCGGACGTCCCGACCATTCCGCATCCTGAAACGGAATGATGGGAATGCCAGCTTCGGGCTGAAGCTGAAAACTGTCGCGTACGAACCACGCAAGGAACGCGACGGCGCGCAGCAAATTGGTTTTGCCGGCTGCGTTCGCGCCGAACGTGGCCATAACCTTGGGAACCCTCTCGTGGGAACCCGGATGGATCGGGGTAAAACGTTCGGGCAGCTTGCGAGACTTGTCGGACACTCGCAGATCGAGAACTTGCCGATCTCGAATGGAATAGAAGTTTTCAATTTCGAGCCGGAACAGCATGGCAAGGTGGTTCTACCGATCATAAAATGCAGTCGGAATTTATATCAACGACAGAAAAATGTCAAAACCTCATATATAGCATGCCAAAAAGCCTCTATGGAGAAGGGCCGCCGTGACGAAGGCGCGCCAAGATGAGCAGGGAGACTGCGAACCGCAAACCGGAGCATCCGCGAGCGATTTTCGACACGCCCGAACGCGCCGGACGCCACGTTGCGGCTTCGTATGGCGCGGCGCAACACGGCGCGAATTTTCCTGACAAGGTCGACTCTATCCGATTGACGCACAATGCGGAAATCGCGTCGCGGGGGCGCGTGCGGCGAATGTCCCGATGGGCTTTTGGGGCTGGACAACGGCGACATATCGCCCATATTCCGGGCGAGCGCGCACCCGAGGACCAATGACGCCCGGCGCGCCGGTTCGGCGGGCCGGAGAAGCCATTCGCGGCAGGACGCATCGACCGCCGGCGGGCCAAGGAAGCGGCCGCGCCGCACGAATGCTTGCACCCGATCATGAAACGCACGGCGATCTTTTCCCTGACCCTGCTCGCCTTCGCCGCGTTGATCGGCGGTTTCGGCTATTTCCACTTCGTGGCGAAGCCCGAGCTGATCCGCCAGGCGCTGTCGAGCGCGGCGCCGCCCCCGGTCACCATCACGGCCGAGCCCGCACGCCTCGAAAGCTGGGAGCGCCGCCTGCCGGCGATCGGCACGTTGCGCGCGGTGCAGGGCGTCGACGTGGCGACCCAGGTGGACGGCATCGTGCGCGCGATCCGCTTCCGGTCGGGCGAGGAGGTCGTGGCCGGCGCGGTGCTGGTCGAGCTCGACGATTCGGTCGAGCAGGCCGACCTCAAATCGGCGATGGCGGAGCTGCGCAAGACCACGCTCGAGTTCGAGCGCCAGCGCGAACTGCTCGCCCGCGGCAACACGCCGCGCGCCAACTACGACACCGCGCAGGCGCAGCGCGACACGGCCGCGGCGACGATCGAGCGCATCCGCGCGGTCATCGCCAAGAAGGCGATCCGTGCGCCGTTCGACGGGCGTCTCGGCATCACCCGGATCGACCTCGGGCAGTATTTGCCGGTCGGCGCGACCATCGTCACCTTGCAGCGGCTCGACCCGATCCACACCGACTTCTGGATGCCGGAGCAGAGCTTCGCCGTGCTGCGCGTGGGACAACCGGTCGAGGTCGCGGTCGACGCCTATCCGGGCGAGGCGTTCGCCGGCGCCGTGCAGTCGCTCGACGCCAAGGTGAGCCCCGAGACGCGCACCTTCCTCGTCCGCGCCGAGATCGCCAACCCGGATCGCAGGCTGCTGCCCGGCATGTTCGCCAACGTGAGCGTCGTCATCGGCGCGCCGCGGGAGGTGGTGACCCTGCCGCGCACGGCGGTGACCTACAGCCTGTACGGCGACAGCGTGTTCGTGGTGCAGGCGCCCGAAGGCGCGCCGGCCCGGGCGGAGGGCGCGGCGCCGCCCGAGGAGGGCATCGTCGAGCGCCGTTTCGTGCGGCTGGGCGAAGTGCGCGGCGACCGGGTGGCCGTCGCCTCCGGCGTGAAGCCCGGCGAGACGGCGGTGACGTCCGGCCAGGTCAAGCTCGATGACAAGGCGCGGGTGCGGGTCGATAACGCGGCGGAGTTGCGCGCGCCCGTCCCGCGCCCGGTCGAGTGATCCGTCCCGCGATGGCGTTCACCGACATTTTCATCCGGCGCCCGGTGCTCGCCACCGTGGTGAGCCTCCTCATCCTCTTGATCGGCACGGTGTCGATCTTCAGCCTGCCGATCCGCCAGTATCCGGAGCTGTCGAACACCACCATCACGGTGACGACGACCTATCCCGGCGCGACGGCGGACCTCGTCAAGGGCTTCATCACGACGCCGATCGAGCAGGCGGTGGCGAGCACCGAGGGTCTCGACACGCTGGTCTCCACCTCGCGCCAGGGCGTCTCCGTGGTGACGCTCAACCTCAGGCTCAACGCCGATCCCGACCGCGCGGCGACCGACGTGCTGTCCAAGGTGAACCAGGTGCGCGGCATCCTGCCCGAGGCGGCGAACGATCCCATCGTCGTCAAGCGGACCGGCGACGGATTCGCGCTCATGTACCTGTCGTTCAACTCGCCGGAGATGAGCGCGTCGCAGATCACCGACTACCTCACCCGCGTCGTGCAGCCGAAGCTGCAGACGGTGGACGGCGTCGCCAACGCGCAGATCCTGGGCGGCCAGACCTTCGCGATGCGCGTCTGGCTCGATCCCGACCGCATGGCCGCGCTCAAGGTGACGCCCGCCGACGTGCGCGCGGCGCTCGCCACAAACAACTTCATCGCCGCGGCCGGACAGGTGAAGGGCGATTTCGTCCAGATCGCGGTCAACGCCCATACCTCGCTCGAGAACGCCGAGGATTTCCGCCGCCTCGTCGTCGCCGCGCGCGGCGATTCGCTGATCCGGCTCGGCGACGTCGCCAAGGTCGATCTCGGACCGGAGCGGGTCGATTCGTCGTCGGTGTTCGACGGGCTCAAGGCGGTGTTCGTCGGCATCTACGGCACGCCGACCGCGAACCCGCTCGACGTGATCGCCGGCGTGCGCAAGGCGGTGCCCGAGATCGCGCGCCAGCTGCCGCCGACGCTCCAGGCCGGCATCGCCTACGATTCGACCGCCTTCATCCGCGCCTCGATCCGCGAGGTGACGGTGACGCTCGCCGAGGCGGCGATCATCGTGGTCCTCGTCATCTTCCTGTTCCTGGGCGATCTGCGCTCGACCGCGATCCCGATCGTCACAATCCCGCTCTCGCTCGTCGGCGTCATGGTGATGCTGCTCGCGCTCGGCTATTCGATCAACCTGCTCACGCTCCTCGCCATGGTGCTCGCCATCGGGCTCGTGGTGGACGACGCGATCGTCGTGGTCGAGAACATCCACCGCCACGTCGAGGCGGGGATGGGCCCGCTGGAGGCGGCGCTCAAGGGCGCGCGCGAGATCGCGCTTCCCGTCGTCGCGATGACCATAACGCTCGCCGCGGTCTATGCGCCGATCGGGTTCGTCTCGGGGCTCACCGGCACCTTGTTCCGCGAGTTCGCCTTCACGCTCGCCGGCGCAGTGATCGTCTCGGGCGTGATCGCTCTGACGCTCTCGCCCATGATGTGCTCGAAGCTCCTGGTCGCGGGCGGCGGGCAGGGCCGGTTCGCCGCCTTCGTCGAACGCTCGTTCGACCGGCTGCGCGTGCGCTATCGCCGCCGGCTGTCGCGCACCCTCGAGTTCCGCGCCATGACCCTCCTGGTGCTCGGCGCCGTCGTCGCGCTCGCCGGACTCATGTACGTGACCACGCCGCCCGAGCTTGCGCCCGAGGAGGACCAGGGCGTCCTGTTCTCGATGGTCAAGACGCCGCAATACGCCAACCTCGACTATCTCGAGCACACGACGCGCCAACTCGAGGGGGTGTTCAACACCGTGCCCGAGCGGCTGCACGTGTTCACCATCAACGGGCTCGAAAGCGTGCACGACGCCTTCGCCGGCATCCTGTTCACGCCGTGGCCCGAGCGCGACCGCAACCAGAAGGAGATACTGGGCGAGCTGCAAGGCAAGCTCGCGACCGTCGCCGGGGCGCAGGTCTTCGCCTTCTCGCCGCCGCCGCTGCCCGGCTCGCTCGGCGGGCCGCCGGTGCAGTTCGTGATCACCACGACGCGCGACCACCGCCAGCTCTCGGGCGTCGTGTCCGACCTCGCCCGCGTCGCGCGCGCGAGCGGCATGTTCCTGTTCGTCGACACCGACCTCGCCTTCGATACGCCGCAGATCGAGTTCCGCATCGACCAGGACAAGGCCAACCGGCTCGGGCTCAGCATGCTCGACATCGGCGGCGCGCTGGCGACGCTTCTGGGCGGGGACAACGTCAACCGGTTCAACCTGGCCGGACGCAGCTACGAGGTGATCCCGCAGGTGCCGCGCGACTACCGGCTCTCGACCGAATGGCTCACCCGCTACCAGCTGCGCACGCGCACGGGCGAGCTGGTGCCGCTGTCCACGGTGGCGACGATCGCGCACACGGTGCAGCCGAACGCGCTCAAGGGCTTCCAGCAGCTAAACGCGGCGACCTTGTCCGGCGTGCCGTTCCCCGGCCGCACCCTGGGCGAGGCGCTCGCGTTCCTGGAGGACGCAGCGCCCAAGGTGCTGCCCGACGGGTTCGCCTACGACTTCGCCGGCGAGAGCCGCCAGTTCGTCAACGAGGGCAACACGCTGGTCTATGCCTTCGCGTTCGCGCTCGCGGTCATCTTCCTCGTGCTCGCCGCCCAGTTCGAAAGCTTCCGCGACCCGGTGATCATCCTGATCGCGCTGCCGACCTCGATGTTCGGCGCGCTGTTGCCGCTCAACCTCGGCGGGCTCATGGGGCTCGCCAGCATCAACATCTACACCCAGATCGGGCTCGTGACCCTCATCGGCCTCATCTCCAAGCATGGCATCCTGATGGTCGAGTTCGCCAACCGGCGCCAGGAGGCGGGGCTCACGCGCCGCGCGGCGATCGAGGAGGCGGCGTCGGTCCGGCTGCGTCCCATCCTGATGACGACGGCGGCGATGGTGCTCGCGACCCTGCCGCTGCTCTTGGCCGAGGGCGCCGGCGCGCGCAGCCGGTTCGATCTCGGGCTCGTGATCGCCGCCGGCATGACGGTCGGCACGATGTTCACCCTGTTCGTCACGCCGGCCGTCTACACCCTGATCGCGCGCGACCGCAGCGCGGTCACGGCGGCCGCGCCGTCCGAAGCCCGCGCCTAGGCCGAACGTTGCCTGCCCGGTTCGCCGGTTCCATGTTACGTGTTCGATCCAAAACGAGTCGCAGGAGAAGCGCGCCATGAACGAAGCCGCACCGCCGCAAGCCCAGGCCGCGCCGCGCCGCCGGCCGCGCCCGCCGCCCCGCCAGGTCGCCGTCGAGCGCATCGACCGGCTGACGCCGCGCGTCATCTCCGTCACCTTCGCGGGCGACGCGCTCGCCGGGTTCGGCCCGCCGCGCCCCGGCGCGCACATGAAGCTTCTGTTCGCGCCGGCCGATTTCGACTGGACGCCGCGCGAGGACGCGCCGCGCCCGCCGTCGCG
>DASWLB010000400.1:0-9136 GCA_036396315.1 Alphaproteobacteria bacterium | reverse complement strand
TGGCGGCGCCGGGCTCGATCACGCCGCACACCAAGTTCAAGGCGGAGGCCTACATCCTGACCAAGGAGGAGGGCGGCCGGCACACGCCGTTCTTCACCAACTACCGGCCGCAGTTCTACTTCCGGACGACGGACGTGACGGGGGTGGTGCAGCTGCCGGAGGGCACCGAGATGGTGATGCCGGGCGACAACGTGACGATGGAGATCGAGCTGATCGTGCCGATCGCGATGGACGAGGGGTTGCGCTTCGCCATCCGCGAGGGCGGCCGCACCGTCGGCGCCGGCGTCGTCGCCTCGATCATAAAGTAATCCCGAGGGGCGGGGGTTGGAGAGAAGGCCATGGACGGCCAGAACATCAGAATAAGGCTCAAGGCCTTCGACCACCGGGTCCTCGACCAGTCGGCGAGCGAGATCGTCAACACGGCGCGGCGCACCGGCGCGGAGGTGCGGGGACCCATCCCGCTGCCGACGCGGATCGAGCGCTACACCGTGCTGCGCTCGCCGCACATCGACAAGAAGTCGCGTGAGCAGTTCGAGATCCGCACCCACAAGCGGCTCCTCGACATCATCGATCCGACGCCCCAGACCGTGGACGCGCTGATGAAGCTCGACCTCGCCGCCGGCGTCGACGTCGAGATCAAGCTCTAGGACATGGCCCCGATGCGCTCCGGCCTCATCGCCCAGAAGCTCGGCATGACCCGCGTGTTCGCGGACGACGGATCGCACGTGCCGGTCACCGTGCTCAAGGTGGACAAGTGCCAAGTGGTGGCGGTGTGCGCGCCCAACACCAAGGGGCTCACCAAGATCCAGCTGGGCGCGGGCGAAGCCAAGGCGGCGCGGCTGACCAAGCCGGTGCGCGGCCATTTCGCCAAGGCGAACGTCGAGCCCAAGAAGAAGCTCGCCGAGTTCGCGGTGAGCGACGACGCCAAGCTCGAGGTGGGCCAGGAGATCGTGCCGTCGCACTTCCTGGTCGGCCAGCGCGTCGACGTGATCGGCACCAGCATCGGCAAGGGTTTCGCCGGCGTGATGAAGCGCCATAACTTCGCCGGTCTCGAGGCCTCGCACGGCGTCTCGGTCAGCCACCGCAGCCACGGCTCGACCGGCAACCGCCAGGATCCCGGCCGCACCTTCCCCGGCAAGAAGATGGCCGGCCACATGGGCGATGCGCGCGTCACCACGCAGAACCTGGTCGTGGTCTCGACCGACGACGACAAGGGGCTCCTGCTCGTGCGCGGCGCGGTGCCGGGCTCCAAGGGCAGCTACGTGCTGGTCGCGGACGCGAAGAAGCGGAAGCCGCCGGAGGGTCTGCCGATGCCGGCGGGCCTGCGCGGCGGATCGAAGCCGGAGGCGGGCGAGGCGCCCAACGAAGGCGGCGCGCCATGAAGCAGGACGTCATGACGCTCGACGCCAAGAAGTCGTCCGAGATCGAGCTCGACGATGCGATCTTCGGCGTGCCGGTGCGCGCCGACATCCTCGCGCGCATGGTCAATTGGCAGCTGGCCAAGCGCCGCGCCGGAACCCACAAGACGAAGGATCTGGGCGAGGTCAGCGGCACGACGAAGAAGCCCTACCGCCAGAAGGGCACCGGCCGCGCCCGCCAGGGCAGCCTGCGCGCGGCGCAGTTCCGCGGCGGCGGCGTGGTGTTCGGCCCGGTCGTGCGCAGCCATGCCCACGACCTGCCCAAGAAGGTGCGCAAGCTCGCGCTCAAGACGGCGCTGTCCTCGAAGCGCGCCGACGGCAAGCTCGTCGTCCTCGACGCGGCGAAGCTCGACGACGGCAAGACCAAGTCGCTCGCCGCCAAGTTCGCCAAGCTCGGCTGGGCATCCGCCCTCATCATCGACGGGCCGGAGGTGGACACCGGCTTCGCGCGCGCCGCGCGCAACCTGCCGGCGATCGACGTGCTGCCGCAGCAGGGCGCGAACGTGTACGACATCCTGCGCCGCGACACCCTCGTGCTCACGCGCGAGGCGGTGAAGCATCTCGAGGCGAGGCTGAAATGACGCGCCGCCCCGGCAAGATCGAGCTCAGCGAGGTCGCCGCCTATGGCGTCATCCTGTCGCCCGTGGTGACGGAGAAGTCCACCATGGGCTCGCAGCACAGCCAGGTGACGTTCCGCGTGCCGCTGACCGCGACCAAGCCCGAGATCAAGGCCGCGGTCGAGAAGCTGTTCAAGGTCGAGGTGAAGGCGGTCAACACGCTGCGCCAGAAGGGCAAGGTCAAGCGGTTCCGCGGCCGGCCCGGCAAGCGGCCCGACACCAAGAAGGCGATCGTCTCGCTCGCCGAAGGCCAATCCATCGATGTGACGACGGGAATCTAGGTCGTGGCGCTCAAAACCTTCAATCCGGTGACCCCGTCGTTGCGCGGGCTGGTGATCGTGGACCGGTCCGAGCTGTGGAAGGGCAAGCCCGTCAAGGCGCTCACCGAGGGCAAGCATTCGAGCGGCGGGCGCAACAACCACGGGCGCACCACGGTGCGCTGGCGGGGCGGCGGCCACAAGAGGCGCTACCGCCTGATCGATTTCAAGCGCCAGAAGTTCGACGTTGCGGCGAAGGTCGAGCGGCTGGAATACGACCCTAACCGGTCCGCCTTCATCGCGCTGATCCGCTACGAGGACGGCGAGCTCGCCTACATCCTCGCGCCCCAGCGCGTGCGCCCGGGCGACGTCGTCGTCTCGGGCGAGCGCGTGGACATCAAGCCCGGCAACGCCATGCCGATGGAGAACATCCCCGTCGGCACCATCATCCACAACGTGGAGATGAAGGCGGGCCGCGGCGGCCAGATCGGCCGCTCGGCCGGGACGTTCGTCCAGCTCATCGGCAAGGATTCGGGCTTCGCCCAGCTCCGCCTGTCGTCGGGCGAGCTGCGCATGGTGCCGGTGCGCTGCATGGCGACCATCGGGGCCGTATCGAATCCGGACAACAAGAACATCAAGATCGGCAAGGCCGGCCGCAACCGCTGGAAGGGCAAACGCCCGTCGGTGCGCGGCGAGGCGATGAACCCGGTCGATCATCCGCTCGGCGGCCGCACGCGCGGCGGGCGCCATCCGGTGACGCCGTGGGGCATTCCGACCAAGGGCCACAAGACGCGCAAGCGCAAGCCGAGCGACAAGATGATCATGCGCCGGCGCAACAAGGGCTGAGGAGAGAGGCGTGTCGCGATCCGTTTGGAAGGGCCCGTTCGTCGACGGCTATCTGTTGAAGAAGGCCGAGGCGGCGCGCGGTTCCGGGCGCAACGCGGTGATCCGCATTTGGTCGCGGCGCTCGACCATCCTGCCGCAGTTCGTCGGCCTGACGTTCGGCGTCTATAACGGCCAGAAGTTCATCCCGGTGCTCGTGACCGAGAACATGGTGGGCCACAAGTTCGGCGAGTTCTCGCCGACCCGCACGTTCCACGGCCACTCCGGCGACAAGAAGGCCAAGCGCGCGACGACCGCGCCGGCGGCAAGCTGACCATGGGCAAGAAATCGCAGGCACGGCAGCTTGCCGAGAACGAGGCCAAGGCTTTCGCGCGGACGCTTCGGACGAGCCCGCGCAAGCTCAACCTCGTCGCGCAGACGATCCGCGGCAAGGACGCGGGATCGGCGCTCGCCGAGCTTGCCTTCTCGCGCCGGCGAATCGCGGGCGACGTGCGCAAGGTGTTGCAGGCCGCGATCGCGAACGCGGAGAACAACCACCAGCTCGACGTCGACCGGCTGTTCGTCGCCGAGGCCTGGGTCGGGCGCACCTTCGTGGTCAAGCGCTTCCAGGCGCGCGCGCGCGGGCGCGTCGGGCACATCGAGAAGCCCTACGCCAACCTTACCGTCGTGGTGCGCGAGCGCGCCGACACACCCGATGCGGCGCCCGACAGCGCGGAGGAGACCGAATAGATGGGCCAGAAGGTCAACCCGGTCGGGCTCCGGCTCGGCGTCAACCGGACATGGGATTCGCGCTGGTTCGCCTCGGACGCGAACTACGGGGCGCTGCTGCACGAGGACCTCAAGCTGCGCGACTATTTGCACGAGCGCCTGTCCCAGGCCGGCGTCAACCGCATCGTCATCGAGCGCCCGGCCAAGAAGGCGCGGATTACCATCCATACGGCGCGGCCGGGGGTGGTCATCGGCAAGAAGGGCGCCGACATCGAGAAGCTGCGCGTCGACATCGCCAAGATGATCGCCGCCGAGGTCCACCTCAACATCGTCGAGATCCGCAAGCCCGAGATCGAGGCGAAGCTGGTCGCCGAGAACATCGCCCAACAGCTGTCGCGCCGCGTCGCCTTCCGCCGCGCCATGAAGCGCGCCGTGCAGTCGGCGATGCGGCTTGGCGCCGAGGGGATCCGCATCAACTGCTCGGGGCGGTTGGGCGGGGCGGAGATCGCGCGCCTGGAGTGGTACCGCGAGGGCCGGGTGCCGCTGCACACGCTGCGCGCCGACGTCGATTTCGGCACCGCCACGGCGTTCACGACCTACGGCACTTGCGGCGTCAAGGTCTGGGTCTTCAAGGGCGAGATCCTGGCCCACGACCCGATGGCGCAGGACAAGCGCATCGCCGAACAACAGGTTACCCGTTAGGACCGCGCGAAGATGCTCTCCCCCAAGCGCACCAAGTTCCGCAAGGCCCACAAGGGCCGCATCCACGGCGTGGCGAAGGGCGGCACGCAGCTCAATTTCGGCGCGTTCGGACTGAAGTCGCTCGAGCCCGGTCGCGTGACCGCGCGCGAAATCGAGGCCGCCCGGCGCGCCATCACGCGCCATATGAAGCGGTCCGGGCGCGTGTGGATCACGATCTTCCCCGACGTGCCGGTCTCGACCAAGCCCGCCGAGGTGCGCATGGGCTCGGGCAAGGGCACGCCCGAGTACTGGTGCTGCCGCGTGAAGCCCGGCCGCATCATGTTCGAGATCGACGGGGTTCCGCGGCCCGTCGCGGCCGAGGCGTTCGCGCTCGCCGCGGCGAAGCTGTCGGTCAAGACCAGGTTCATCACCCGCGGGATTGCGTGAGGCGAACACGATGAAGGCGGCCGACATCCGGCAGAAAACCGACGACGAGCTTGCGGACGAGGTGGCGAAACTCCGCAAGGAGGCGCTCAACCTCCGCTTCCGCAGGGCCTCGGGCCAGCTCGAGGCGACGGCCCGGGTGCGCGAGGTCCGGCGCGACATCGCGCGCCTCCGCACCGTGATGGCCGAACGCGCGCGGGCCGCGTCGTAGGAGAAGCGGTATGCCGAGACGCATCATGCGGGGCGTGGTGGTGAGCGACAAGGGCGACAAGACCGTGATCGTCCGGGTCGAGCGCCGGGTCCAGCACCCCCAGTACAAGAAGGTCATCCGGAAGGAGAAGCGCTACGCCGCGCACGATCCGGAGAACCGGTTCAAGGTCGGCGACAGGGTGCAAATCCGCGAATGCCGGCCGATGTCCAAGACCAAGACCTGGGAAGTCCTGGTCGAGGAAAGCTGAGTCAACGGCGCGCGAAGGCGGACCCCTATGATCCAGATGCAGACCAACCTCGAGGTCGCCGACAATTCCGGCGCGCGCCGCGTGATGTGCATCAAGGTGCTCGGCGGCTCGAAGCGCAAATCGGCGACGGTCGGCGACGTCATCGTCGTGTCGGTCAAGGAGGCGATCCCGCGCGGGCGCGTGAAGAAGGGCGACGTGCACCGCGCCGTCGTCGTGCGCACGGCGAAGGAGATAAGGCGGCCCGACGGCACCGCGATCCGCTTCGACCGCAACGCCGCCGTGCTCATCAACCCGCAGGGCGAGCCGATCGGGACGCGTATCTTCGGGCCGGTGACGCGCGAGCTGCGCGCGAAGCAGTACATGAAGATCGTCTCGCTCGCGCCCGAAGTGCTGTGAGCGAAGCGGGACGGTCGGGACGAACGCGATGAAGATCAAGAAGGGCGACAACGTCGTCGTGCTCGCCGGGCGCGACAAGGGCAAGAAGGGCAGCGTGCTGCGCGTGCTCGCGAAGGACGGCCGCGCCTTCGTCCAGGGCATCAACATGGTCAAGCGCCACACCGCGCCCTCGGCCGGCCAGACCGGCGGCATCGTCGAGAAGGAGGCGCCGATCCACGTCTCGAACCTCGCGATCGTCGATCCCAAGGACGGCAAGCCGGCGCGGATCGGCTACAAGTTCATCGAGGGCGGCGAGAAGAAGGTGCGCTTCGCCAAGCGCTCCGGCGAGCTGATCGACTGAGGACCGGGCGATGTCGAGACTTCGAGAGCTTTACGAGACGCAGATCCGGCCGTCGCTGGTGAGCGAGTTCGGCTACGCGAACCCGCTCGACGTGCCCAAGGTCGAGAAGGTCGTCGTCAACATGGGCGTCGGCGAGGCGATCTCGGACGCGAAGAAGATGGACGCGGCCGCGAAGGAGCTGGCGCTCATCACCGGCCAGAAGCCGATCGTGATCCGGTCGCGCAAGTCGATCGCGACCTTCAAGCTGCGCGCGGGCCAGCGCGTCGGGTGCAAGGTGACGCTCCGGCGCGAGCGGATGTACGAGTTCCTCGACCGGCTCATCTGCATCGCATTGCCCCGCGTGCGCGATTTTCGCGGCGTCTCCGCCCGGAGCTTCGACGGTCGCGGCAACTACAGCCTGGGGCTCAAGGAGCAGATCGTGTTTCCGGAGATCGACTACGACTCGGTCGACGAAATCCGCGGGATGGACGTGACCATCGTCACGACCGCGAAGACCGATCGCGAGGCCCAGGCGCTGCTCAAGGGATTCGAGATGCCGTTCGCGACTTGATCGCGGGCGGCGTTGCGGAGGACATCATGGCGAAGACGAGCGTTGTGGAACGGAACAAAAAGCGCGTGCGGCTGATCAAGAGGTTCTCGGGCCGCAGGGAGCGCCTCAAGGCGATCGCGAACGACCGTTCGCTGCCCGCCGAGGAGCGCTTCGCCGCGCGCCTCAAGCTTGCCGAGCTGCCGCGCAATTCCTCGCCCGACCGATACCGGCTGCGTTGCGAGCTCACGGGACGCCCGCGCGGCAACTACCGCAAGTTCAAGATGTGCCGCATCAAGCTGCGCGACCTCGCCTCCGCCGGGCAGATCCCCGGCATGGTGAAGGCGAGCTGGTAGCGGAGACCGGAATGGCGATCAACGATCCGATCGGCGACATGCTCACCCGCATCCGCAACGGCCAGCGGGCGAACCTCAAGAGCGTCAATAGCCCCGCTTCGCGGCTCCGCGCCCACGTGCTGCAGGTGCTCGAGCGCGAGGGCTATATCCGCGGGTTCGAGACGGCGGAGACCCGGCCTGGAATCTCCGAGATCCGCATCGAGCTCAAGTATCACGACGGCGCGCCGGTGATCCGCGAGATCCGCCGCGTGTCCACCCCGGGCCGCCGGGTCTATTCCAAGATCAAGGACCTGCCGCGGGTCTATAACGGGCTCGGCATCTCGGTCCTGTCGACGCCGCAGGGCGTGATGTCGGACGTCGAGGCCCGCACCGCCAATGTCGGCGGCGAAGTCATCTGCACGGTGTTCTGATGTCGCGCGTCGGAAAATACCCTGTCGCCGTGCCGGCGGGCGTGACCGTCGAGATCGCCGGCCGCGAGGTCACGGCGAAGGGCAAGCTGGGCGCGCTCAGCCTCACCGTCGCCGACGAGGTCGAGATCTCGCGCGAGGACGACAAGATCTGGGTGAAGCCGCGCGGCGATTCGAAGCGCGCCCGCATGCAGTGGGGCACCTCGCGCAACCTGTTGCGCAACATGGTGACCGGCGTCGGGCAGGGCTACTCGGTCAAGCTCGAGATCGCCGGCGTCGGCTATCGCGCCGCGGTCGAGGGCGCCAAGGCGCTGGTGCTCCAGCTCGGCTACAGCCACGAGGTGCGCTACCCGATCCCGGCCGGTATCTCGATCGCGTGCGCGACGCCGACCCAGATCGAAATCAAGGGCGCCGACCGCCAGCGCGTCGGCCAGGTCGCCGCGGAGATTCGCGCCTTTCGCAAGCCCGAGCCGTACAAGGGCAAGGGCATCAAGTACGCGAACGAGCAGATCGTGCGCAAGGAAGGCAAGAAGAAGTAGGGTCGAGAGATGCAGCACGGCAAGGCATTGTCGGAGCGCCGCAAGCGGCGCGTGCGGATCCGGATCGCGCAGCGTGCGCACGGACGGCCGCGCCTGTCGGTGTTCCGGTCGCACAAGCACATCTACGCCCAGGTAATCGACGACGGCCAAGGCGTGACCGTTGCCGCCGCCTCGAGCCTCGAGAAGGATCTGCGGGCGAAGTTCAAGTCGGGCGGCGACAAGGCGGCCGCGGCCGCGGTCGGCACGCTTCTGGCCGAGCGCGCCGTCGCCAAGGGCGTCAAGGAGGTCGTGTTCGACCGCGGCCAGTATCTCTATCACGGGCGCGTCAAGGCGCTGGCCGACGCCGCGCGCGAAGGCGGACTCGCATTCTGACGGGAAGCTGAGATGGCAAGACGACCGAGGGCCCCGCGCGGCGGGGACGACCAGGGACGCGAAGACGGCGAGCTCGTCGACAAGCTCGTCAGCATCAACCGCGTCGCCAAGGTGGTGAAGGGCGGGCGCCGGTTCGGCTTCGGCGCGCTCGTCGTCGTCGGCGACGCCAAGGGCCGCGTCGGCTACGGCGCGGGCAAGGCGCGCGAGGTGCCCGAAGCGATCCGCAAGGCGACCGAGCAGGCCAAGCGCAATATGATCCGCGTGCCGCTGCGCGAGGGGCGCACGCTGCACCACGACGTGAAGGGTCATTTCGGGGCCGGCCGCGTCGTCTTGCGCGCCGCGCCCGCCGGCACCGGCATCATCGCGGGCGGGCCGATGCGGGCGGTGTTCGAAACGGTCGGCGTCGCCGACGTGGTGGCGAAGTCGATCGGCACCACCAACCCCCACAACATGGTGAAGGCGACGTTCGACGCGCTCAAGCGGCTGACCTCGCCGCGCAGCGTCGCCGCACGGCGCGGCAAGAAGGTGGGCGACATCATCAGCCGCCGCGACGGCACCCAGGCGGCCGAGGCGCGGGAATAGCGCGATGGCCGGCGCCGGCAAGATCAAGGTGACCCAGACCGGCAGCCCGATCGGCCGGCCGGCGATCCAGCGCCAGACGCTGATCGGGCTCGGGCTCAACAAGCTGCGCCGGACGCGCGTCGTCGACGACACGCCGGCCGTGCGCGGCATGATCGCCAAGGTGCACCACCTCGTGAAGGTCGAGCCCGCCGA
>DASWLB010000399.1:0-1835 GCA_036396315.1 Alphaproteobacteria bacterium | reverse complement strand
GATCGGGCTCGTCTTCGGCGTCCTGCCCGGCCTCGGCGGGCTGTCGGCGCTCGCCATCCTGATCCCGTTCGTCTGGGGCATGGACCCGCTGCCGGGGCTTGCCTTCCTGCTCGCCTGCCACGCGGTCGTCTATACCGGCGGCTCGGTCACCTCGATCGTCCTCGGCATACCGGGATCGCCGCCCAACGCGGCGACGGTGATCGACGGCTACCCGCTGTGCCGCCAGGGCAAGGCCGGCTACGCCATCGGCGCGGCGCTGATGGGCTCGCTCCTGGGCGGCGTCGTCGGCGTGATCGTGCTCATCGCGCTGATCCCGATCCTGCAGCCCGTCGCGCTCGCGTTCGGATCGGCGGAGACCTTCTTCCTCGCCCTCATCGGCATCGCCTTCATCGGCGCGCTCGGCGGCAATTCCCCGCTCAAGGGACTCGCCGCCGGCGCGCTCGGCATCTTCCTCGCCTGCTTCGGGGCGCAGCGCATCACCGGCGTGCCGCGCTTCGACATGGAACTCGACTACCTGCTCGACGGGTTCCGCATCATTCCGATCGCGCTCGGGCTGTTCGCCATCCCCGAAGTCGTCGGCATGATGTCGACCGGCAGCTCCGTCGTGCCGAAGGACGCGACGCAGAAGGTGAGCTGGGGCCAGGTATTCGATGGGGCGCGCCAGGTGGTCGTGCGCTGGGGCCTGTTCCTGCGCTCGTCGCTGATCGGGGTGTTCGTCGGCATCATCCCGGGCGTCGGCGGCGAGACCGCACCGTTCGTCGCCTACGCGGCGGCGCGCCAGTCCTCCACCCACCCGGAGACGTTCGGCAAGGGCGAAATCGACGGCGTGATCGCGCCCGAAAGCGGCAACAACGCGAAGGAAGGCGGCTCGCTCGTCCCGACGCTGGCCTTCGGCATTCCGGGCTCGTCGGGCATGGCGATCCTCCTGGGCGCGTTCCTCGTGCTCGGGCTCGAGCCGGGGCCGGAGTTCCTCAAGGAGCACCTCGATCTCGCGTTCGGAATGGCGATCGTCGTCGCCGTCGCGAACGTGCTCGGCGGGCTCGCCATGATCGCGGTCGCGCCGCGCATCATCGCGATCACCCGCATCCGCGGCCACGTGCTGGCGCCGCTCCTGCTCGGTCTCGTGATCCTCGGCGCCTACTCGACGCGCAACGACGCTTTCGACGTCGTGTTCACCATCGTGTTCGGCATGCTCGGGATCTTCATGGCGCGCTACGATTTCAGCCGGCCCGCCCTGCTGCTCGGCTTCGTGCTCGGGGTGCAGATCGAGACCTACCTGCACATCTCGCTCAACGCCTACGGCCCGCTCTTCTTCACCCGGCCGATTTCCGCCGCGCTCTTCGCCCTCCTGCTCGGTGCGATGATCTGGCCGTTCGCACGCACGCGCTGGGCGCGCCGGGGCGCCGACCGGGCGGCGGCGGAGTAGCGATGAGCGCCACCGAACGCGGCTTCACCATCTTCCTTGCGCTGTTCGTCGCCGCGGTCCTCGCGATCGGCGCCTTTCACTACGAGTACTCATGGGTGGTGTTCCGCTTCCCGCTTGCCGTCGGAGCTGCGGCAGTCGCGTTCGCGCTCCTGCATCTGATCCGCGGCCGCCGGCGCGCGCCGGAACGGTCGGAAGCGGCGCCGGGAACCGCCAGCGGACACATCGGCGTGCCCCAGGGCGGCACGCGCGACACGCTGGTCGCGGTCGCCTGGGTGATCGGCATCCTGCCGGCGGTCGTCATCTTCGGCTATGCGATCGGGCTCACCGGCTACGTCTTCGCCTATCTCAAGACCCACGACGAGGGATGGAAGTTCTCCGCCATCGGCGCGCTCGGCACGCTCGTCGTCGT
>DASWLB010000398.1:0-1514 GCA_036396315.1 Alphaproteobacteria bacterium | reverse complement strand
CCCGACTCCATTACGTTCGACTTCTCGACCGAGCACAGGCGCTTGTGGCGGAGCCGGGCGAGATCGAATGCGACGCGCGCGACGCGCACGATCTCGCTCGTCGTATAGACCTGCGTGTTCACCCCGCGCCGCTCGCCATTCGGCAGGTTCGTGATGCCGCGGGGCTCGCCGAAATAGACGCCGCCCGTGAGTTCGCGCACGATCATGAGGTCGAGCCCGGCGACCACCTCGGTCTTGAGCGTCGACGCATCGGCGAGCGCCGGGAACACGATCGCCGGGCGGAGGTTCGCGAACAGCCCGAGATCCTTGCGGAGCCGCAAGAGCGCCGCCTCGGGCCGGATCGCGAACGGCACATCCGCCCATTTCGGACCGCCGACGGCGCCGAGCAGCACGGCGTCCGCCGCCATCGCGTCCGCCATCGTCTTCTCGGTCACCGGCACGCCGTGCTGGTCGATGGCCGCCCCGCCGAGAAGCTGTTCGTCTACGTCGAACCCGACCTGGCGGCGCTTGTCGAGCCACGCGATGACGCGGCGCACCTCGCCCATCACCTCGGGCCCGATCCCGTCGCCGGGCAGCATCAGAACCTTGCGATTGGCGGCCATGTCTCCCTGCCGGATGTCTCCTGGAAGCGCCGGAGACTAGCGGCTTTGAGGGCGGGCCTCCACCCCCGCGGTTTGACCGGCTCCGGACCCTATGGTTTCATCGCCTCACGCAACAAGAACCCGGGGAGCCGCATCATGGCCTACGTCGTCCTGCCGCCCCAGACCGTCGCGCTGCCGATCGCGGGCACCGGCGATCTATTCCCGGTGCGGCGCTTCTACACTTGCGGCGGCAACTACCGGCAGCGCATGGGCGACACGGAAGGCCCGCGCCCGATCATGCTGAAGCCGGTCGATTCCATCGTGCCCGGCGGCGGCGACATCCCGTACCCGCCGGCGACCGAATGGCTCGACCACGAGGTCGAGATGATCTTCGCCGTCGGCAAGGGCGGGGCGAACATTTCGCGCGAGCGGGCCCTCGACCACGTATTCGGCTACGGCATCATGTTCGACATGGTGCGCCACGATTTCCTCAACGACCTGCGCAAGCGCAACCGGCCGCAGGACATCTGCAAGGCCTTTTCCGGCGGCTCGCCCTGCACCGCCTTGCAGCCCGCGGCGAAGATCGGCCATCCGAAGAAGGGCGCGATCTGGCTCACCCTCAACGGCGTCGAGAAGCAGCGCGCCGACATCTCCGACCTCGTGTGGGACGTTGCCGAATGCATCGTGCAGCTGTCGCGCCTCGACCGGCTCGAGGCGGGCGACCTGGTGTCCACCGGCACGCCGGCCGAGCCCTCGCCGGTGAAGAAGGGCGACAAGCTGCACGGCCACGTCGACGGCGTGGGCGATTTGCACTGCGTCGTGGTGTGACATGAAGCGCAGCGCGCAACGCATCCTCACCACCCATGTCGGCAGCCTGCCCGAGCGCGTCGCGCTCGACCGGACGGCCGCCGACTATCCGACGCGGCTGGCCGA
>DASWLB010000397.1:0-3573 GCA_036396315.1 Alphaproteobacteria bacterium | reverse complement strand
CGGCCGCGCAGCTGGTTGTCGATGCGCCGGCTCTCGTGACGCTCGGTGCCGATCACGAACAGCCCGCCGGCGTCAATGACCACCTTCTTGGCGGCGGCGACCTCGGCGGCGACCTCCGCGCGCACCTCGGGCTCGCGCCGCCTGCGGTCGTCCTCGTCGGCGATGCCGGCCAAGGCCTCGGCCACCCGCATCATCACGTTGCCGCCGAGCTGGATGTCGGTGCCGCGGCCCGCCATGTTGGTGGCGATGGTCACGTTCCCGGGCCGGCCGGCCTGGGCGATGATGAAGGCCTCTTGCTCGTGGTAGCGCGCGTTGAGCACGTTGTGCGGAACCTTGTGCTTCTTGAGCTCCGCCGACAGAGCCTCGGACTTCTCGATCGACACCGTGCCGACCAGCACCGGCTGCTTGCGCGCCTGGCACTCCTCGATCAGCTTGATGATCGAAACGTACTTTTCCGCCGCGGTCCGATACACCTCGTCGTCCTGGTCCTCGCGGATGCAGGGTTCGTTGGTCGGGATCTCGACGACGGAAAGCTTGTAGATCTCCTCGAACTCGGCCGACTCGGTCATCGCCGTGCCGGTCATGCCGGCGAGCTTCGGGTAGAGCCGGAAATAGTTCTGGAAGGTGATCGAGGCGAGGGTCTGGTTCTCGGTCTGGACCTCGACGTGCTCCTTGGCCTCGAGCGCCTGGTGCAGCCCCTCCGAATAGCGCCGCCCCTCCATCATGCGGCCGGTGAACTCGTCGATGATGACGATCTTGCCGTCCTTGACGATGTAGTCGGTGTCGCGCTGGAACAGCTTGTGGGCGCGCAGCGCCTGGTTCACGTGGTGGACGAGCGAGACGTTGTGGATGTCGTAGAGCCCGCCCGTCTTGAGGAGCCCGGCCTCGGTCAGAAGCTCCTCCATGCGCACCGAGCCCGTCTCGGTCAGGGTCACGGCGCGCGCCTTCTCGTCCTTTTCGTAGTGCTCGGGCGCGAGCATCGGGATGAGCGCATCGGCGCGCCGGTACAGCTCCGAGGATTCCTCGGTCGGTCCCGAGATGATCAACGGCGTGCGCGCCTCGTCGATCAGGATCGAGTCGACCTCGTCCACGATCGCGAAGTTGAAGTCGCGGTGGACCATGTCCTCCAGCCGGAACTTCATGTTGTCGCGGAGGTAATCGAAGCCGAACTCGTTGTTGGTGCCGTAGGTCACGTCGGCCGCGTAGGCGCGGCGGCGCTCCTCGTCGGTAAGCCCGTGCACGATGCAGCCGACGGTGAGCCCGAGGAAGCGGTAGATCTGGCCCATCCATTCGGAGTCGCGGTGGGCCAGGTAGTCGTTCACCGTGACGACGTGCACCCCCTTGCCGGCGAGCGCGTTGAGATAGACCGCGAGGGTCGCGACCAGGGTCTTGCCTTCGCCGGTCTTCATCTCGGCGATCTGGCCGCGGTGCAGCACCATGCCGCCCATGAGCTGGACGTCGAAATGGCGCTCGCCCAGGGTGCGGCGCGAGGCCTCGCGCACCGTCGCGAACGAATCCACGATGAGGTCGTCGAGCTTCTCGCCGTCCTGGTGGCGCTTCTTCAGCCACTCGGTGCGGGCGCGCAGCTCTTCGTCGGAGAGCTTCTCGATCTCGGGCTCGAGCGCGTTGATGGCCTCGACGGCCTTCGCGAGGCGCTTGACGTAACGGTCGTTGGCGCTGCCGAACAGCTGACGGGCAAGGGCGCCGATCATGCGGAATCCCTATGGTTTCTGCGGGCGAGGGCGCCGGAGAATAGCATGGACGCGGACCCCCGACAGATAGGCCCGGCCTCCCGGCCTGTCAACGAGGCGGGGCGGGTCATTGCCACGCCGGGCGGCGCCGATTATGACTGCGCCCCGCGTTAAGAATTCGTGCGGATGTGCGCCCATGCCGAAGCTCTCCCCGCTCGCCCCGGACCGGTTCCCCGACATGCCGGAGGTCGGAGGCGTGCGATTCGCGACCGCCGCCTGCGGGCTGCGCTACAAGGGGCGCACCGACCTCCTGGTCGCCGAGCTTGCGCCGGGATCGGCGGTCGCCGGCGTGTTCACCCGCTCGCTCGCTTCCTCGGCGCCGGTCGACTGGTGCCGGAAGGCGCTCCGCGGCGGCCGCGCGCGCGCCGTGGTGGTGAATTCGGGCAACGCCAACGCGTTCACCGGCAAGGCCGGCGTCGCCGCCGTCGCCGCGACGGTCGCGGGCGCAGCCCGGCTGTTCGGCTGCCGGCCGACCGAGGTGTTCGTCGCCTCGACCGGCGTGATCGGCGAGCAGCTCGCCGCAGACAAGATCGTCGCGGCGCTGCCCGCGCTGCGCGACCGATTGTCCGCGTCGGCGTGGGCCGAGGCCGCGGCGGCGATCATGACCACCGACACCTTCCCCAAGGGCGCTGCGCGGCGGGCGCGGATCGGCGAGACCGAGGTCGCGATCGCCGGCTTCGCCAAGGGTTCGGGCATGATCGCGCCCGACATGGCGACCATGCTCGCCTTCGTGTTCACCGACGCGAAGATCCCGGCGAAGGCGTTGCAGGCCCTCCTCGAGCGCGGCAATGCGCGCTCGTTCAACGCCATCACGGTGGACGGCGATACCTCGACGTCGGACACGCTGCTCCTGTGCGCGACCGGCGCGGCCAAGCACTGGCGCATCGCGGGCGCGGGCGATCCGGCGATCCGGGATTTCCGCCGCGCGCTCGACGAGGTCTTGCGCGACCTCGCCCACCAGGTGGTGAAGGACGGCGAGGGGGCGGAGAAGTTCGTCGAGATCGCCGTGACCGGCGCCGCGTCGCCCCGCGCCGCGCGGCGCATCGGCTTCGCCATCGCCAACTCGCCGCTCGTCAAGACGGCGATCGCGGGCGCGGACGCGAACTGGGGCCGCATCGTCATGGCGGTCGGCAAGGCGGGCGAGAAGGCCGACCGCGACCGGCTGCGCATCGCGATCGGCGGCGTCGCGGTCGCCGAGAAGGGAGGCGCGGTCGAGGGCTATGACGAGACGCCGGTCGTCGCCCACATGAAGGGGCGCGACATCCGGATCGCGGTGGACGTGGGCGTCGGCAAGGGCGCCGCGACCGTGTGGACCTGCGACTTCACCCACGGCTACATCGACATCAATGGCAGCTATCGCAGCTGACGCAGAGGTGCGGATCGAGACGGCGCGGCTCGTCCTGCGTGCGCCGGCCGACTCCGACGTCGAGGCGATCGTCGCGCAGCTGTCCGACCCGGTCGTCAGCGCGACGACGGCGCGCATCCCGCACCCCTTCGGCCCCGACGACGCGATGGGCTGGATCGACAAATGCCGCCACGAACGCGAAGCCGGCGAGGGGTTGGCGCTCATCGTCGAGCGCCGCGCCGACCGTGCCCTGGTCGGCGCCGCCGGCATCTATCTGCAAACAGCGGTCGCGCCAATCATTCTCGGATACTGGATCGGCCGGCCCTACTGGCGGCAGGGCTATGCCACCGAGGCCGCGCGCGGCCTGCTCGATCACGCCTTCGCAGCGCTTGCGATCGAGCGCGTGCACGCTTCGGTGTATCCCGGCAACCCGGCTTCGATGCGCGTGCTGGCGAAGCTCGGCTTCCGCGTCGTCGG
>DASWLB010000396.1:0-2200 GCA_036396315.1 Alphaproteobacteria bacterium | reverse complement strand
GGTGTTCCTGTCGTTCCTGCCGCTGTCGCACGCCTACGAGCATACTGCGGGTCAGTTCTTCCCGATCTCGATCGGCGCCGAGATCTATTACACCGACGCGGAATCGCTTGCGGCCGATCTCCTGCTCGCCCGGCCGACGATGATGACCGCGGTGCCGCGCCTCTACGAGACCATGCACCAGCGCATCCTGCGCGGCGTGCGCCGGGCGGGCGGGACGCGCGCGCGGCTGTTCCATGCCGCGGTCGCGCTCGGGCGCAAGCGCTACGACGATCCGGCGTCGCTCGGCTTCGGGGAACGGCTGGCGGACGTCGTCCTCGACCTCCTGGTGCGGCGCAAGGTCCGCGCGGGGTTCGGCGGCCGGCTCAAGGCGATGGTCTCGGGCGGCGCGCCGCTCAACGTCGAGATCGGGCTGTTCTTCGCCGCGCTCGGGTTGCGCATCCTGCAGGGCTACGGCCAGACCGAATCGGCGCCCGTCGTGAGCTGCAACCTGCCGTTCTCGAACCGCATCGACACGGTCGGCCCGCCGCTCCCCGGCGTCGAGGTGAAGATCGCCGAGGACGGCGAGATCCTGGTGCGCGGCGAGCTCGTCATGCAGGGCTACTGGCGCGACCCCGAAGCGACTTCGGCGGCGATCCAGGACGACTGGCTGCACACCGGCGACATCGGCACCTTGGATGCGGCCGGGCGTCTCCGCATCACCGACCGCAAGAAGGACATCATCGTCGTCTCGGGCGGCGACAACGTGGCGCCGCAGAAGGTCGAAGGCATCCTGTCGCTCCAGCCCGAGATCGCCCAGGCCATGGTGTACGGCGACAAGCGGCCGCATTTGGTCGCACTCATCGTGCCCGACGCGGAGTTCACCACGGGCTGGGGCCGCAGGAACGGCGCGGCGGGCGACCTGCATGCGGTCGTCGTCGACCCGGCATTCCGCTCGGCGATCGGCGAGGCGGTCGAGCGCGCCAACCGCCAGCTCTCCTCGATCGAGCGGGTGCGCCGCTTCGCGCTCGTGCCCGAGGGCTTCACCATCGCCAACGGCATGCTGACGCCGACGCTCAAGGTCCGGCGCAACCGCGTCGTCGAGCACCACGCGGCGGCGATCGACGCGCTATATAAGGGCTGAGCGGAGACGCGGCCCGCGCAACCGAAGGGAGTATCGCAATGGCAGGCAACGAGACGGCGGTGATCGTCGGGGTGGGCACCAATCTGAGCGCCTCGCTCGCGCGGCTGTTCGCGAAGGAGGGGATGAAGATCGCGCTCGCCGCGCGCAACGCGGGCAAGCTCGCGGCGCTCGCCAAGGAGACGGGCGCCAAGACTTACGCGTGCGATGCGGTCGACAAGGGCGACGTCGCCCGGCTGTTCGCCGCGGTGAAGTCCGATCTCGGCGCGCCCGACCTGGTCGTCTACAACGCCAGCGGGCGCGTGCGCGGCCCCGTAACCGAAGTCGATCCGGACGAGGTCGACCGCGCGATCCGCGTCACGTGCTTCGGCGGGTTCCTGGTCGCGCGCGAGGCGGCGATCCAGATGCTCGCCAAGGGTTCGGGCACCATCCTGTTCACCGGCGCGTCGGCCAGCGTCAAGGGCTATGCCAACTCCTCGGTGTTCGCCATGGGCAAGTTCGGGCTGCGCGGCCTCGCCCAGTCGCTGGCGCGCGAGCTGCACCCCAAGAACGTCCATATCGGCCACGTCGTGATCGACGGCGGCATCTCGGCGGGCGGGCGCGCCGGCATGCCCGACCGCGGACCCGACGGCTGGCTCCACCCCGACGAGATCGCCAAGGCCTATCTCGCGCTGCATCGCCAGCAGCGCAGCGTGTGGGCGTGGGAGACCGAGATCCGCCCCTGGGTGGAGAAGTTCTAGCAATGTCGAGGACGGCGCCTCATCCTTCGAGACGGCCGCTTCGCGGCCTCCTCAGGATGAGGTTATTTTTTCTTCCTCATCCTGAGGAGCGCGCGCAGCGCGCGTCTCGAAGGATGAGACTTCCCAAGGCCCTTCCCTGGAACGACCACGCGGGCCGCTTCTCGCCGGTCAAGGCGGCGACGCTGGTGCTGCTCTGCGCGCCGGCCGCGTGGACGGCGTTCGACTTCGTCGCCGATAATCTCGGCGCGCGGCCGATCAACCAGGCGATCCGCGAGATCGGGCACTGGGCGGTGCGGTTCCTGCTGGTCGCGCTCGCGATTACGCCGGCGCGCCAGATCTTCCG
>DASWLB010000395.1:0-2878 GCA_036396315.1 Alphaproteobacteria bacterium | reverse complement strand
GGACGGGCGCACCGCCGCGCGCTCGGCAATGCGGCGCGCCAACGTGCGGCAGATGCCGCTGGTGGATGCCGGGGGCCGCGTCGTCGGGCTCGAGGTTCACGATGCGGTGGACAATGCCGCCGACACCGAGAACTGGGTCGTCCTGATGGCGGGCGGCACCGGCAGCCGGCTGCAGCCGCTCACCAACGACGTGCCGAAGCCGCTGCTCAACGTCGGCGGGCGGCCGCTCATCGAGACCATCGTCGAGAACTTCGTGCGCCAGGGGTTTGCCCGCATTTTCCTCGCGGTGCGTTACAAGTCGGAGATGTTCGAGGCGCATTTCGGCGATGGCGCGCGCTGGGGCGCCCGCATCGAATACCTGCGCGAGGACGAGACGCGCGGCACGGCGGGCGCGCTGAGCCGCCTGCCGGAACGGCCGACCGGGCCGCTGATCGTCATGAACGGCGACCTCCTCACCTCGGTCGATTTCCGCCATCTGCTCGATTTCCACCGCGAGCACGCGGCCGAGGCCACCATGTGCGTGCGCGAATACAGCTTCGTCGTGCCCTACGGCGTGGTCGAGCTCGACGCGCATCGCATCGGCGCCGTGTCGGAAAAGCCGGTGCAGCGGTTCTTCATCAACGCGGGGATTTATGCGCTCGAGCCGTCGGTGCTCGACCGCGTGCCGCCCGAGGCCCGGTTCGACATGACGACCCTGTTCGAATCCCTGATCTCCGACCGGCGCGAGACGGCGGCGTTCCCGATCCGCGAATACTGGCTCGACGTCGGCCGGCTCGACGACCTCGAGCGCGCGCGCGGCGAGTACGCGCAGGTGTTCGGGGGATGACGCAACGGGCCCTCGTGGTCGGGTTCGGGCCGGCCGGGCAGCGCCATGCCCGCGTCCTCGAAGCGATGGGACTCGAGGTCGCGGTGGTGACGCGCGGCCAGGCCCCACGGCATCGTGCCTGGCCCGACCTTGCCACGGCGCTGCGCGAGACGGCACCTGAGTACATCGTCATCGCCAACCGCACCAGCGAGCATCACGGCTCGGTCGCCGCGCTCGCTTCGTCGGGCTACGCCGGCATCGCCTTGGTCGAGAAGCCGCTGTTCGCCGCGCGCCAGGACATGCCGGACCATCGCTGCGCCGCCTTCTATGTCGGCTACAATTTGCGTTTCCATCCTGCGCTGCGCGCCCTGCGCGAGCGGATCGCCGGGGAGGCCTGTCTCTCGGCGCACGTCTATGTCGGGCGTTATCTGCCCGAGATGCGGCCCGATCTCGCCCAGAGCTACCGCAGCAACTTCCGTGCGCGAGCGAAGGAAGGCGGCGGTGTTCTGCGCGACTTCAGCCACGAGCTCGACTATCTGCGCTGGTTGTTCGGCGATTGGCGCCGCGTTGCCGCCCTCGGCGGCCATGTCAGCGCGCTCGACATCGACGCCGACGATCTGTGCGCGGCGCTGATCGAGTTCGAGCACTGCCCGGCCGTGACCCTGCAGATGAACTATCTCGACCGGTCGCTCCGGCGCGAGATCGTGGTCAATTGCGAGGGCGCGACGTGGCGCTGCGACCTCGCGGCCGGGAGGCTCGAGGGCGGCCGGCGAGCTGAGTGCTTCGCAGTTGCGCTCGACGACACCTATGTCGCGGAGAACCGAGCTGCGCTGTTCGGCCCGCCCGACGGGCTCGCTGGTGCCGCAGACGGCATCGCCGCCGTCGAGCTGGTTGAGGCGATCGAGCGGGCGCAGCGCGAGCGGCGCTGGATGGAGCGGCTCGCCACATGACCGGCAAGGCGCTCGACCGCGGCCTGTTCGACTTGACCGGCAAGGTCGCCGTCGTCACCGGCGCGGCCGGCATCCAGGGCGTGCGCATCACGCGCGGGCTCGCGGCGTTCGGCGCCGACGTGGCGGCGGTGGACATCGACCGCGCGGGCGCCGAACGGCTCGCCGCCGAGCTCAAATCGGAGTACGGGGTGCGCGCGCTCGGTATCGCGTGCGACGTGTCGCGGCCCGACGACGTCGCGCGCATGGTGAACACGGTGGTCCGCGAGCTCGGCGGCGTCCACGTGCTGCACAACAACGCGGCGACCAAGACCGACGACGTCGATGCGTTCCTCGCGCCGTTCGAAAGCTACGCGCTCGCCACCTGGCGCGCGGTCATGGCGGTCAACCTCGACGGCATGTTCCTGGTCGCCCAGGCGGTCGGCGGGCGCATGATCAAGCAGGGCATGGGCGGCAGCGTGATCCAGACCGCGTCCACCTACGGCGTCGTTGCGCCCGACCAGAGAATCTACGACGGCTCGGAGTATCTCGGCGGGCGACGCATCAACACGCCGGCGGTCTACTCGGCTTCGAAGGCGGGCGTGATCGGCCTCACGCGCTATCTCGCGACCTACTGGGCCGACAAGGGCATCCGCGTCAACAGCCTGACGCCGGGCGGGATCGAGAGCGGGCAGAACGAGACTTTCCGGCGGAACTACGGATCGCGCGTGCCTCTCGGCCGCATGGCGGACCGCGACGAGATGGTGGGCGCGGTCGTGTTCCTCGCCTCCGACGCCTCGAGCTACATGACGGGTCATAACCTGGTGGTGGACGGGGGATGGACAGTTTGGTGACGGACAGCGCCCGCAAGCCGGTCGAGATCCTGTGCACGCTCGGCCCGGCCTCGATGAACGACCGGGTGATCGCACGGCTCGAGGAGCTGGGCGCGACCCTGTTCCGCATCAACCTGTCGCACACGCGCCTCGCCGAGCTTGGCCGCACGATCGACTTCATCCGCGTACGCACCCGCGTTCCGATCTGCATCGACACCGAGGGCGCGCAGATACGGAGCGGCGAGCTCGCCGACGGCGCGGTCGAGCTGCGCGAGCACTCCGTCGTCCGCGCCCATGCGCGGCGCGTGCCGGGC
>DASWLB010000394.1:0-3825 GCA_036396315.1 Alphaproteobacteria bacterium | reverse complement strand
GCGCCGGGCTGGACTTCCGAGACCTTGGCATCGAACAGCAACCGGTCGGCGACGGGCAGGTAGCGGTCGGCGACGGCGACGTCGGATGCATCCGCGACCTTGATCGCCTTCATCGCCGGCAGCCCGGTGAGGCGCTTGACGGCGGCGACGCGGTCGGGCGTCTCCGACCCGTGCAGCTGGACGAGGTCGAGCTTCGCCCGCGCGGTGACCCGACGAAGCGTGTCGTCGTCCGGATCGACGAACAGCCCGACGCGGACGACGCCTTCGGGCACCAGCCCGGCCAGGATCGCGGCCTGGTCGGGGCTCACGCAGCGCGGCGAGGGCCGGTAGAACACGAATCCGACGAACGCCGCGCCGCCCGCGAGCGCGGCCCTGACCGCATCGGGCGAATTCAATCCGCAGATCTTGACCGCGACCCTCATGCCTTGGCGGCGGCGCGGGGCGGCGCGGCGATCTGGTAGGTGATGGCGCGGGCCGCGGCGCGCGGATCGGGGGCGCCGGTGATCGGCCGGCCGATCACCAGGTAGTCGGCGCCCGAGGATAGGGCGTCGGCGGGCGTCGTGACCCTGATCTGGTCGCCGGCCGCGACCCCGGTCGGGCGCACGCCGGGCACGACCAAGGTGAAGTCGGGTCCGAGGGCGGCGCGCAGCGCCGTCGCCTCGCGCGGCGACGCGACCGCGCCGTCGGCGCCGTTGTCCTTGGCGAGCCGCGCGAGCCTGAGCACCTGCGCCTCGACCGGACCCGACTGGCCGACCGAAGCGAGATCGGCTTCGGACAGGCTGGTGAGCACGGTGACCGCGACGACGAGCGGGCGCTTGCCGTTGCGTCCGGCCTCCTCCGCCGCCTTGGCGGCGGCCCGGATCATGGCGGCGCCGCCCGAGGCGTGGATGGTGAGCATGAAGCAGCCGAGCGCGCCCGCCGCGCGCACCGCGCCCGCGACCGTGTTCGGGATGTCGTGGAACTTGAGGTCGAGGAAGATCGGCAGGCCGGCGCCGGCAATGCGGCGCACGCCCGCCGGCCCGTTCGCGGTGAAGAACTCCTTGCCCAGCTTCACGCCGCCGACCGCGCCCTTGAGCGTGCGCGCGAGCGTGGCCGCCGCCTCGAGGTCGGGCGTATCGATCGCGCACAGGATGCGCTTCGCCGGATCGGGTTGCGCCATCGCGTTCTCCTTTGCGCCAGTCCGGCGCTATTCGTCGTCCAGCCCGGCGCGGCGGCGGCCCGACGGCACCAGGGTGCGCCCGCCGCCGCCCGGGGGCAGCGGCGCCGCCGACTTCTCTCGTTGTGCGGCGGCCAGCGCGTCGCGGTCGGCGCGCAGCGCCTTCGCCTCGCGTTCCGCCTGGCGCGCCCGCCTGCGCCAGCGCGACCCCTTGGTCCAGGCCGCGATCCCGCCGACGATCACGCCCGCCGCCAACGCCGCCATGAGCAGGATGTAGAGCGGCGGCTCGGCCACGAACGGCAGCGGCCACAAATTGATGCTGACCGGGTTGCGGTTCGCCGCGGCGAAGATCACCACGAGCGCGGCGGCGATCGCAAGCGCCGTTCTGCCGAGGATCTTCACGGCCGGTCGGGCGGCGCGGCGGCGCGCGCCGCCGTCACGGCTTGGTGTTCAGCCGGTCCCGCAGGTCCTTGCCCGTCTTGAAGAAGGGGACGTACTTGCGCGAGACCTGGACGGCGGCGCCCGTGCGCGGGTTGCGCCCGACGCGCGCGTTGCGCTCCTTGATCGAGAAGGCGCCGAACCCGCGCAGCTCGACGCGGTCGCCGCGCGCCAAGGCCGTGGCGATCTCCTCGAAGATGGTGGAGACGATGCGCTCCACGTCGCGCTGGTAGAGATGCGGGTTGCGTTCCGCGAGACGCAAGATGAGCTCGGACTTGGTCATGACGAACCGACCCCCGTGACTTTCTTTTACGGCATCCCGCCGACCCGTCCTCGCCGCGTGCGCGGCATGAGCGGCCGCCGATCCCCATCAGCGCAGGTCAGGGTGCCAGACCGACACCAGCCCGTCAAGGGTAAGTCGTTCAGAAAACACTGTTTTTCGGGCCAGGGAATCGAGCCGCTCGGCCAATTCCGCGATCCCGCCCTCGACGCCCACGGCGCGCACCGGCAGGTCGCGGTCGATCCCGCGCTCGGCCTCGAGCCAGGCGATCGCCTGGTCCTCGCCGCCGATGCGGTCGATCAGCCGGTTCTCGACCGCCTGGCGGCCGGTATAGACCCGTCCGTCGGCGAGCCCGCGTGCCCGGTCGCTCGCGATCGGGCGTCGCTCGGTCATCATGGCGACGAACATGGCGTAGATGTCGTCGACGACTTCCTGGGTCACGCGGCGGGTCTCCGGCGTCATCGGCTCGAGCGGCGAGGGCGCCGCCTTGAGCGGCCCGCTCTTGATCGCCTCGGCCTTGACGCCGAGCTTGTCGAGGAGCCCGGTGATCTCCGTCGTCTGGAAGATGACGCCGATCGAGCCGGTGATCGTCGCCTCGTGGGCGAAAATCTGGTCGGCGGCGAGCGCCACCATGTACCCGGCCGAGGTCGCCAAATCCTCCATCACCGCGACGACCGGCTTGTCGCGCGCGACCTCGCGCAACGCGCGGTAGAGCGACTCGCCGCCCACCACGGTGCCGCCCGGGCTGTCGATCACGACGATGAGCGCCTTGGCGCGGCGGTCGTCGCCGACGAGGGTGAGCGCATCGAGCCGGTCGCGGTCGTTGACGATGATGCCGGCGACTTCGAGGCGCGCGATGTAATCGCCGCGCCCGAAGCCTGCGAACCGCCCGACGCCGACCGCGACTACCGCGACCAGCGCGGCGATGGCGATCAGGCGCCAAGCGAGGAGACTGCGCTTCAGCCGGCGCCGGTCGACCAGGCTGTCGGCATCGAGCGCCATGTCGGGGTTGCGGCCGGCCGGGGCCTAGCCCTCGGCGTCGCCGGCCTCGCCGGCCTCGCCGCCCTCGCCGCCCTCGTCGCCCTCGTCGCCCTCGTCGCCCTTCTTGCGCGAGGATCTGCGGGACGGCTTCTTGGCCGGCGCATCGTCCGCGGCCGGCGGTTCGGGCTCGCCCCCCTCGGCGCGCTCGCGGTTGGCGCGGATCGCCGCGCCCAATATGTCGCCCAGGCTCGCCCCCGAGTCGGACGAGCCGTATTCGGCCATCGCCTGCTTTTCCTCGGCCATCTCGTGCGCCTTGATCGACAGCGCGACCTTGCGGTCCTTGCGCTCGATGTTGGTGATGCGCGCATCGACGCGGTCGCCGGGGGCGAACCGGTCGGGCCGCTGCTCGGAGCGGTCGCGCGCGAGCTCCGCCTTGCGGATGAAGCCGCTGACGCCGTCGCGCACCGCCACCTCGATGCCGCCGTCGGTCACCGCAGTCACGGTGCAGGTGACGACGTCGCCCTTCTTGAGGTCGGCGAGCACGCTGCCGAACGGGTCGGAGCCCAGCTGCTTGACGCCGAGCGAAATGCGTTCTTTCTCGACGTCGACGTCGAGCACCTTGACCTTGACGGTGTCGCCCTTCTTGTAGTCCTTGACCGCCTCCTCGCCGGCGCGGGACCAGTCGAGATCGGACAGGTGCACCATGCCGTCGATCTCGCCGGGCAGGCCGACGAACAGGCCGAACTCGGTGATGTTCCTGATCTCGCCGGACAGCTCCGCGCCGGGCGCGTGCTTCTCGAGGAACTCCCGCCACGGGTTCTCGAGGCACTGCTTCAGGCCGAGCGAGATGCGGCGCTTCTCGGGATCGACCTCGAGCACCATGACCTCGACCTCCTGGCTGGTCGAGACGATCTTGCCGGGATGCACGTTCTTCTTGGTCCAGCTCATCTCGGAGACGTGGACAAGGCCC
>DASWLB010000393.1:0-2237 GCA_036396315.1 Alphaproteobacteria bacterium | reverse complement strand
ATTGCCTTGACGGTATTCGGGGCGTCCGGGATCGGTCGGGATCGCTTCCAGCATGAGCTTCGCCACGGCGGCGAACAGCTTTACGTTGGCGTTGGACCGGAAGTTCTTCGGGTCCGCCTTGCGCGCCCGCGCCTCGGCGGCGGCCAAGTTCCGCAACTGGCCGAGGATCGCCTCGTGGTATAGGAGGGTCCAACCGTTGACGACCACGGTTGGGTCCTACAGCGCGACGTCGCCCTCGAGAGTTTCGTCGAGATCGATCCGAGCGCGTTTCGCGGCGCGGCGCAGCGCCGTGCCGATGCCGGCCGGCAAGTCGCGAATGTTGCGCCCAGCCGCCATGTCCTTTTCGACCAGCGCGAGAAAGGCGGCGAGCGCGGGATCGCGATGCTCCGCTTCCGGGTTGTGAACCGTCACGCGCCCGTCCTCGATGCGGTAGGCGATCTTTCCGCCGTAATCGACGCCGAGCGCCTGGCGCACCGCCTTGGGCACCGTCGTCTGCCCCTTGGCGGTGATCGTGCTGGTTTCCTCGATGATGGCGGTCATGGCGCGGTCCTCGCGTTCTGCGATCAAAGTAAGGAATATTCCTTACTATGTCAAGCTCTCCTACCCGCCCCTCGCCTGCACCCTGGCCCAGCTGTCGCGCAAGCCCACCGTGCGCGTGAACACCAGCCGGCCGGGCGCGGCGTCGCGGTCGAGGCAAAAATATCCCTGCCGCTCGAACGGCCGGTCGTAGAGCCGGATTTCGGCCGGCGACGCGGAAGCCGCCGCGACCCAGTGCCGGGTCGCCCGCACCTTGCGCCCGTCCGGTGGCGACCCGCCCGCGCGGGGGCAGGACCGGCCCGCCCGGCCCGCGCCCCCGCCTCACTCGACGCCGATCGCGGCCTTGGTCCTGGCGACATTCTCCGGCGGGGCGCCGATGATCTCGGTCACGTCCGCGAGCACCGCCTCGCCCGGGAAGTGCTCGATGGCGATCTTGAGCCGCTCCGCCTCGGCGAGGAACTCGGGATCCTTCAAGAGGTCGGCAAAGGCCTTGCGCAGCGCCGCCAGGCGGTCCGCCGGCACGCCGGGCGGCGCAGCCACCCCGCGGGCGAGCCGCCCCGTCGCCGACATGAAGCGGAAGATCTTCGTCTCCTCGTCGTTGCGCGCGAGATCGACGAGACGCGGCACGTCGGGCATCGCCTTGTGCTTGCCGAGCGAGAACTGCACGACGTGGAACACCTTGTTGTCGCGCACCCATTCGGGCTTGCTCGTCGGCCACTGGTCGTAGAAGCCGCACCAGCCGTCCACCTCGCCCCGCTCCATCGCCGTCCACACGTCGCCGCCGCCGCGATAGCCCGACACGATCTTGAACTTGGTGCCGAGGACGCCGTTCATCAGCGCGGGAAGCTGGTAGGTGGCCGAGCCCCTGCCGGTCGAGGCGAGGATGGCCTGGTGCTCAAGCGCGTCCTTGACGGTCTTTACTTTCGCGGTGTGGAACAGGCTCATGGTCTGGATGACTTCGGCCCAGGCGCCGACCCAGTTGAACTTGGTCGCGTCGTACTTCACCGAGTCGGGACGGAACACCTGGGTATGGGCGAGCCCCGAGAGCACGCCGCCGAGGAACGTGCCGTCCTTGGGCGCGACATTGTACAAGTAGTTGGCGGCGGTGGTGCCGCCCGCGCCGGCCATGTATTGCGGTACGACCGTGGGCTCGCCCGGGATGTGGCGGCCGAGATGGCGTTGCGCGAGCTGCGCCAACAGGGCATAGGTCCCGGCGGTGCCGGTCGGGCTGACGAAGGTGACCGTCCTGCCCTTGTAGAAATCGGCGACCGCATCCGCCTTGGCGGCGAGCGGGCCGGCGAGCGCGGCGAGCATCGCACCACACGCGGCGGTCAGGCTCAGCGTTTTGTTCATGATCGTTCCTCCTGTTTCGGGTTCGTCCCGTGATCGGGCCGGGCGCAGCAAGCCCATCCCGTCACCCGCCCCTGGCCTGCACCCGGGCCCACGTGTCGCGCAAGCCCACCGTGCGGGTGAACACCAGCCGGCCGGGCGTCGTGTCGCGGTCGAGGCAGAAATAGCCCTGGCGCTCGAACTGCACCGCCGCCTCGGGTTTGGCATCCGCGAGCGCGGGCTCGACTCGGGCCTCCGCCAGCACCTCGAGCGAGCGCGGGTTGAGGTCGGCCATGACATCGCCGCCCGCGCCCGGATCGGGCCGCGCGAACAGCCGGTCGTAGAGCCGGATTTCCGCCGGCAACGAGGAC
>DASWLB010000392.1:0-7733 GCA_036396315.1 Alphaproteobacteria bacterium | reverse complement strand
GTCGGCGCCGGCGAGGTCGGCGCCGGTCAAGTCGGCCCCGATCAGGTTCGCCATCCGCATGTCGGCGCCGGCGAGGTCGGCGCCGCACAGCTTCGCCTTGTTCAAATTGGCCGGCCAGAACCGGCCGGTGCGCTTGCCGCTCGGGTCGGTGATCTCGAGCGAGTTGAGCTTCACCCCGCGCAGGATCGCGCCCGACAGATTGCTGAGCGACAGGTTGGTGCCGTCGAGCTGGGCGTTGCTGAGGTCGGCGCCGTTCAGGTTCGATTCGGACATGTCGCACATCACGAGCCGCGCGCGCCCAAGCTTGCAATGGATCAGGATGACGCCGCGCAGATTGGCGCCGGACAGGTCGATCTCGCCCAGATCGTGGTTGGAGAGATCGACGCCGCTGAGGTCGGCGCGGCGGCCCTGGAGCCCGCCGGATTCGATCCAGGCCGCGTGCTGCTCGAGGATCTTCTGGATGTCGGGCGCGATCGAGGAGCGCGGGATGACGACCTGGGCGCCGCGCAGCTTGGCGCTCGACAGGTCGACGCCCTCGAGCACGGCGCCCGTCATGTCGGCGTTGCTGAAGTTCGCGCCCGCCACGTGCGCGCCGGTCAAGTCGATGTTCGACAGGTTGCTGTTCGACAGATCGGCGCGGCTCAGATCCGCGCCGCGCAAATTGACGCCGATCAGCGAGGCGTTGGTGAGCACGGCGCCTTGCAGCTTCGCGCCCGACAGCTGGGCGTAGGCGAGGTCGCTGCCGACCAAGGTCGAGTTGCGCAGATTGGCGCCCGACAGGTCGGCGCCGCGCAGCACCGCCTTGTCGAGCCGCGAATCCGAGATGTCGGTCTTGACGAAGGACAGCCCGGCGCTGGTCTCCGCCTTGAGCAGCGCGCCTTCGCGCAGATCGGTGTTCGACAGGTTCGCGCCGGTGAGGTCGGAGTTGCGCAGCCGCGCCCCGCGCAAATCGCAGCCCGAGAGATCGGCGTTGGTCAGGTCGCAATTGGTCAGGTCGGCGCCGAACAGGTCGGCCTGGGCGAGCACCGAGCGCTTGAGGTCGGAGCTCGACAGGTCGGTGCCGACGAGGCGCGCCTGGGACAGGTTCACCTTGGGGAAGCTGGCGCCCGACAGGTTCTGCAGGGCGAGGTTGGCCCGCGTGCCCCGGTTGTCCTTGGCAAGCCAAAGCTCGTGACGCTTCAGGATGGCGAGGATTTCGTCCGGGGTCATCGCCCGCAAGCCATTGGAATGCCTCGGGCCGCACCCTTTTGCCTGGCGCGCTTTGCCCGGGTCGGGCCGTACGCGCGGGCGGACCGGGGCGTCCGCGGGCCGGCGGGGGACGCAAGGCGACTGGACATCGGCGGGAATCCTACGGGGCAAGCGTAAAGCATTGATTAATTGTTTTAATTCAAGGTTTTTTGTGACCCCAAGGAGCACCGTCCCGCGATGGCCTCGAGCGTCCGCCGCGCCGTCAAACGCGCCCTCGACGGGAGTCCCGAAACCCTGCGCGAGGCACCGCGCGGTCCGCGCCGAACGCCGCGCCCGGCCAAGGTGAAGGCGGTGCCGAAGCCCCGCGAGCGTGCGAAGCCGCGCGTCGCGAAATGGGACCCCGACTTCGCCGAGCTGCTCCCCGAGGCGGTGATCGTGCGTTGCGAGGGCAAGATCGTCGCCATCAATTCGGCCGGGGTGCGCCAGTACGGCGCGTCGAGCGCGGCCGAGCTGATCGGTCGCGACAGCCGCGATTTCGTGCACCCCGACGACCGGGCGAAGCTCGAGGCCCCGACCCAGCGCGTGCTCGACGGCACCGGGCGCACCGAGTTCCTCCCGGTGCGCCGCCTGCGCGTCGATGGATCGGTCTATCCCGGCGAGATCGTCGCCGTGCCGTGCCGCTGGAAGGGCAAGCCGGCCTCGATGGTGTTCGTGCGCGACGTGACCGCGCGGGCGCGCGCCGAGGAGGAGCTTCTTAAGACGCAGCGGCTTCTCGACGACGCGGTGGAGAGCATGGAAAACGGCCTCGCCGTGTTCGACGAGGACGAGCGGTTCGTCTTCGCCAACGGCAAGTTCCTCGCCGGCGATCCGGCGCGGGCCGACCTCACGCCCGGCGTCACGTTCGAGGACTTCATTACGCGCACCCTCACGCGCCATCGCGACGTGCAGGGGCTGCGCCAGGACGGCGCGCTCCGCGAACAGGTGCGCTGGCGCGTCGAGCGCTTCCGCAAAGGCACCGATTCGGCCGAGTTCCGCGACGGTTTCGGGCGCTGGTTCCTCGCCACCAACCAGCGCACCAAGAGCGGGGCGACCGTCCTCATCAACACCGAGATCACCCGACAGAAGCGCATCGAGCTCGAACAGCGCGAGACGGCGGAGCGGCTGCGCCACCTGATCGAGACTTCGCCCTACGGGGTCTATGTGCACACGAAGGGCGTCATCCGGCTGGCGAACGCGGCGACGGTGCGCCTGTTCGGCGCCGCGACCGCCGACGAGCTGATCGGGCGCCACGCGCTCGACTTCGTCCATCCCGACGACATGCCGGCCGCGCGCGTATTCGCCGACAAGCAGATGCCCATCGCGCGCAACGGCGAGCCGATCGAGCAGAAGCGCGTCCGGCTCGGCGGATCCGTGTATTGGGGCGAGATCAGCTCGACGCGCATCGCCTGGGACGGCGAGGACTCGTTCCTCGTGTTCCTGCGCGACGTGACCGACCGCGTGTCGGCGCGGGCCGAGCTGGAGAAGACGCGGGAACGCCTCGACGACGCTATCGAGAGCATGCCGAACGGGTTCGCCCTGTTCGACGAGCACGGGCGGTTCGTCTTCGCCAACGACAAGTTCGTGAGCGGCGACCCCGCCGTCGAGGAATACCTCAAGCCCGGCACGACATACGAGGCATTCATTGCGCAGACTCTCACAAAGAATCGCGCGTTTCACGGTCTCGAAGACGATGCGGCGCTCGAGGCCGCGATCCGGCGGGCCATCGACCAATTCCGCGAGGCAAGCGCAGAGCACGAATTCAAGGACGGGGTCGGAAGGTGGTTCCTGTCGAGCACTCGTCGCACCGAGAGCGGCGCGACGGTGGTCACCAACACCGAGATCACCGAGCGCAAGCGGATCGAACAGCAGATCAAGGATCACGCGGAGCAGCTGCGACTCCTGCTCGAGCATGCGCCTTACGCGATCCTGGTGCAGACCAAGGGCGTCTACCGCCTGGCGAACCCGGCGGCGCTTCGCATGTTCGGCGCGCGCACGGCGGACGAGCTGATCGGCCGAAAGGTGCTGGACCTCGTGCATCCGGACGACCGCGCGACGGTCGCCGGCCGGCTGCAACGCCTGCAAGGTGTCGCGCCCGGGGGCGAGCCCGTCGAGGACCGCCGGCTGCGTCTCGACGGCACGCCGTTCTGGGCCCAGGTGACGGCCTCGCCGATCGACTGGAACGGCGAGCGCGGCGGCCTCATCTTCTTCAACGACGTCACGCGCCGCCGCAAGCTGCGCGAGGCCTACGAGCACCAGCAGGAGGTGCTGCGCCAGGCCGTCGAGTCGATCGGCCAGGGGCTCTGGATCTTCGACGCCGACCTCAAGCTCGTCGTCTGGAACACGAGACTCGCCGAAAAGATGCAATACCCGCCCGAGCTGCTCCATGTCGGCGCGTCGTTCGCGGACATCATGCGGTTCGCGATCGCACGCGGCGATTTCGGCCCGGGCGATCCCGAGGCGCTTCTCGCCGACCGGCTCGCAACCACTAAGGCCGAGAAGCCGTTCGGCTTCGAGCGCGCAGCACCCGGCGGCCGGACGATCGAGGTCCGGTTCTCGCCCATGCCGGGCGGCGGCTTCGTCACCACGATGACCGACATCACCGAGCGCAAGAGCTACGAGGACGCGCTCGCCGCCCTTAACGACCGGCTGCTCGAGCAGACGCGCGAGCTCAAGCGTTCGAACGAGGACCTCGAGCAATTCGCGTACGTCGCCTCGCACGACCTGCAGGAACCGCTCCGCTCGGTCGCGAGCTACTGCCAGCTCCTGCAGCGGCGCTACAAGGGCAAGCTCGACGAGGACGCCGACACGTTCATCGGCTTCGCGGTCGAGGGCGCGCAGCGCATGCAGCGGCTGATCAACGACCTGCTCAAGTACTCGCGCGTCGGCACGCGGGGCAAGCCGTTCGAGCCGACCGATTGCAACCAGGTCTTCGCGGAGGCTTGCGCCAATCTGCGCCAGGCGATCGCCGAGGCCAATGCGAAGGTGAGCGCGAACGATCTGCCCACCTTGCAGGGCGACGCGGTGCAGCTCGGCCAGCTGTTCCAGAACGTGATCGGCAACGCGATCAAGTTCCGCGGCGACAGGCCGGTCGAGGTAAGGGTCGATGTCGAGATGTCGAACGGCGAGGAGGTGATCTCGGTGCGCGACAACGGTATCGGCATCGAGGAACGCCATCGCGAGCGCATCTTCCAGATCTTCCAGCGCCTGCACGAGCGCGACAAGTACCCGGGCACCGGCATCGGCCTCGCCGTGTGCAAGAAGATCGTCGAGCGTCACGGCGGGCGCATCTGGGTCGAATCCGCGCCGGGCCAAGGCAGCGCGTTCCGCTTCACCCTCGCGCCCAAGTCCGGCGCGCCGCGGGAGCAGCAGTGATGGCGTCCGAGCACCGCACGAAGCCGGTCATCGACATCATGCTCGTCGAGGACAATCCCGCCGATGCGCGGCTGACGCGCGAGGCGTTGCGCGAGAGCGGCGTGCCGACCCGCCTGCACCACGTCTCGGACGGCGAACAGGCGCTCGACTTCCTCAACCGCTGCAACGGCTTCGACGGCTCGCCCCGGCCCGACATCATCCTGCTCGACCTCAACCTGCCGCGCATGGACGGGCGCGACGTGCTGCGCGAGCTGAAGAGCGACCCGAAGCTCATGACGATTCCGGTCGTGGTCCTGACCACGTCCGAGGCCGAGGAGGACATAATCAGGAGCTACGAGCTCCACGCCAACTGCTACGTGCAGAAGCCCGTGGACCTCGACAAGTTCCTGGCGATCCTCGGGCTCATCGAGAATTTCTGGCTGTCGACCGTCCGGCTGCCGCCGGCGCCCCCGGGCGCATGAGGCGGCGATGTGGCCGATGGAGACCCTGGCGCTGCGATGAACGGGCTACAGACCATTCGGGTCCTGCTCGTCGAGGACAACCCGGCGGACGCGCGCCTCGCCCAGGAGACGCTGGCCGAGGCGACGAACTGCGTCTTCGACATCGCGGTCGCGACGAACCTCGCGCACGCGCTCACGCTTCTCGGCCAGCGCGAGTTCGACGTCATGCTGCTCGACCTGTCGCTGCCCGATTCCCAGGGCATGGATGGGCTCGCGCGGGTCCGCGCCCAGGACGCGACGGTCCCGATCGTCGTTCTCACCGGGCTCGACGACGAGGAGACGGCGCTCGCCGCGCTGCACCACGGCGTGCAGGAATACCTGGTGAAGGGCATCGAGGGCACGCAGCTCATGGTGCGCGCCATCCGCTACGCGATCGAGCGCCGGCGGATCGACATGCTCCTCCTGCAGGCGATGGAGCAGGCCGAGCTCGCGAGCCGCACCAAGACCGACTTCCTCGCGACCATGAGCCATGAGCTTCGCACGCCGCTAAACGCCATCATCGGCTTCGCCGAGTTGATGAAAATGGAGGCGATGGGCCCGCTCGGCCACGACTGCTACCGCGAATACGCGCGAGACATCTGCCTGTCGGGCAGCCACCTGCTCGCCCTCATCAACGACATCCTCGATCTGGGCCGCATCGAGGCGGGCAAGATCGAGATGTGGGAGGACACGTTCCCGCTGTCGGACGTGTTCGATTCGGCCGCGCGCTTGACTCGCGAGCGGGCGGCGAACGGGAAGCTCGAGCTCGTCGTCGCCGATTCCGATCCGCTGCCGGTGATCCGCGCCGATCGCCGCAAGATCCTGCAGATCCTGGTCAACCTCCTGTCGAACGCGATCAAGTTCACGCCGGAGGGCGGGCGCGTCGAGCTCGCCGCGCGCGCCGATCCGAGCGGCGATCTCCTGATCGTCGTCAGCGACACGGGCATCGGCATCGCCGCCAAGGATCTCGAGAAGGCGATGACGCCGTTCGGCCAGATCGACAGCTCGCTGTCGCGGAAATACGCGGGAACCGGACTCGGTCTCCCGCTCACCAAGAAGCTCGCCGAGATGCACGGCGGCAAGCTCGAGATCGCGAGCGAGCCCAACAAGGGCACGCGGGTCACGATCCGGCTACCCTGCGACCGCATCGACGCCGCCGCGCCGGCCGACACGGCGCGCCGCGCCAAGGCCCGCGCCTAACCGGGCGCATCAGGCGCGCGCGGCGCCGTAGTACAGCGTCACCGCGTGCTTCGCTTCGGCGAAGAACAGCCACCTCTCGATGAGCACGCCCGGCGTCGCGGACAGGACCGCGGCGAGCGTGGCGACGATCGCCGCCGCGGCATCGAGGAAGGGCGAGGCGAGCGACAGGGCGAGCGGCACCGCGTAGAGGAGCGCCACGGCGAGGACGCGGAGGCGCGCCGCATGCTTGCGCGCGATGCGGTAGCCCATCTCGCGCTGCACGAAGTTCTCTTGGGTGGACGGCGCCTCGAGGAGGCGCACCGGACCGAGCCCGGCGAGCCCGGTCGCGGTCTCGGGCGTCGCCGCGCCGGGCGATGTGTCGATGTGGCGCCCGGAGCGCCATTTGAGCCAGAGCGCGAGGCCGAGCGCCGCGGTGGCGATCAGCGGGAAGGAGAGCGTTAGGAAGCCGAACGCGGCGGCGAGCGCGTCGAGCAGGAGCGCGCCGGTCGCGAGCGACAACGCGAGATAGTTGGGCACGACCCAGCGGTTGTGCCACGCGGCGATCGGCTTCAAGGTCGCGTAGATCATGGCGGTCGCGTGCACCGTCATGACGGCGCAGACGATCGTCGCCGCCGCGAACCAGCGCCAGGTGCCGGAGTAGGTGCCGAGGAACACCCAGCCGATCGCGAACAGGGCGGCGGGCACCGCGCCCCCTGCCGCCCACACGGCCTCGCGCGACAGCCACGAGGTGCGCCACTGGCTGAAGGCGCGCCAGGCGCGCTCGGGGTGGCCGAGATGCGCGGTGGAGGCGGCGAGGCCGAACGCGACGCCGGCGAAGGCGAGCGCGAATCCGGCCAATCCGAACCAGCGATCCTCCGGCACGAGGCCGAAGATGGCGAGTGCGCCCATGAGCGCAAGGAGCCCGTACCCCGCGCCCGAGGCGGTGGTGAACACGATGACCGAGTAGGCGGGGTGCATGGAGCCGGACCTCTCTCATGCGGGATGGGCATGAACGGAAGCATCAATCGGCCGGTTCGCGCAACGTCGCTTCTCATCCTTCGAGACGCGGTGCTGCGCACCGCTCCTCAGGATGAGGAAGCAAATGAAATCCTCATCCTGAGGAGGCGCCCCGAGCTTGCCGAGGGGCGGCGTCTCGAAGGATGAGGTCGATCGGGTTGCGTCGACGGGCGCGAATCCGTTCACCCGGACGCCGCCCTACCGCGACAGCAGCGCGTCGACCCAGCGCAGCAGCCGTTCGGTTTTCGAGGCGCCTTCGGCGGACGCACGCTCGGGCGCGCGCGCGTGCGGCTCGGCACGGCGCGGGCGCGGCGGCAGGTAGCGGTTCACCGGCCGGTAGCCCAACTCCGGCATCAGCGCGACGCCGCCGCGCTCGGCGACGAGCCGCGACACCGCGGACTCGGGATCGCCGAGATCGCCGAAATGGCGCGCGCTCGCCGGGCAGGTCGAGACGCAGGC
>DASWLB010000391.1:0-2157 GCA_036396315.1 Alphaproteobacteria bacterium | reverse complement strand
ATCCAGGGGTTCGTCGTGCGCACCAGGCGCCACACCGTTCTCGTCGATGCCTGCGTCGGCGAGGGCAAGGAGCGGCCCTCGACGCCCGCCTGGAACGGGCTGCGTTCGGGCTGGCTCGACCGGCTCGCCGCGCTCGGCGTCCGGCCGGAGGACATCGACTACGTGCTGTGCACGCATCTGCACGCCGACCACGTCGGCTGGAACACGCGGCTCTCCGGCGGGCGCTGGGTGCCGACCTTCCCCAACGCGCGCTACGTGTTCCACCGCGCCGAGTACCGGCACTGGGAGACGCACGGCGACGGGCTGACCGGCCCGGGCGCGATGGACGGCGCGTTCGTCGATTCCGTCCTGCCGGTCATGGCGGCGGGCCAGGTCGCGCTGGTCGACGACGATTTCGCCATCGACGACGAGTTCGCGCTCGAGCCGACGCCGGGCCATTCGCCCGGCCATGTCTGCATCGCCATCCAAGCCGGCGGACGGCGCGCGGTGCTGGCCGGCGATGTCGTGCACCATCCGATCCAGGTCGCGCGGCCGGAATGGAACAGCCGGTTCTGCGTCGATCCGGCGCTGGCGCGGACGACGCGAAGGCGCTTCGTCGAACGCCATGCGGATACCGATACGGTGATCCTTGCCGCGCATTTCGCGACGCCCACCGCGGGGCGCATCGTTTCCAACGGCCCGCGCTGCAAGTTCGCGGTGTGAGGGTTTGACCCCCCACCCTGTCCCGCCCCCTCAAGGGGGGCGGGGACGCACACGAATAGCCCCTCCCCCCTTGAGGGGGAGGGGTTGGGGAGGGGGGTGAGGCATCACTCGCCGCCCGCCCCCATGGCGAGGAACTTGGCGCGGCGGCGCGCCCGCAGCGCATCGCCGTCGAGGGCCACGAGTTCGGCAAGCGCCTCCTCGATGGCATCGCCGGCGGCGAGGATGGCGCGGCCCGCGTCGCGATGCGCGCCGCCCAACGGCTCGGGCACGATGCGGTCGATGACGCGGAGCTCGAGCAGATCCTGGGCGGTGAGCTTCAGCGCCTCCGCCGCCTCCTTGGCGTGCTCGGCCGCGCGCCACAGGATCGAGGCGCAGCCTTCGGGCGAGATCACCGAATAGACCGCGTGCTCGGCCATCAGCACGCGGTCGCCCGCGGCGAGCGCGATGGCCCCGCCCGAGCCGCCCTCGCCGATCACGGCGGCGACGAGCGGCGTGCGCAGATCGAGGCAGGTTTCGATCGAGCGCGCGATCGCCTCGGCCTGGCCACGTTCTTCGGCGCCGATTCCGGGATAGGCGCCCGGCGTATCGACGAGCGCGACGACCGGTAGCCGGAACCGCTCGGCGAGCCGCATGAGCCGGATCGCCTTGCGGTAGCCCTCGGGCTTCGCCATGCCGAAATTGTGCCGGATCCGCGTCTCGGTATCGGCGCCGCGCTCCTGCCCGATGACCATGACCGAGCTGCCGCGGAACCGGCCGAGTCCGGCGACGATCGCCGCGTCCTCGGCGAAGCCGCGGTCGCCCGCGAGCGGCACGAACTCCTCGATCATCGCCGCGACGTAGTCGAGGCAGCGCGGGCGGCCGGGATGGCGCGCCACCTGCACCTTCTGCCACGGGGTGAGCTTCGCATAGGTCTCGGTGAGCACGCGGTCGAGCCGGGCCTCGAGCCGCGCCATCTCGGCCGCCGCGGCGCCGCCGTCGAGATCGATGCGGTGGCGCAGCTCTTCGATCTGGCCCTCGATCTCGGCGATCGGCTTCTCGAAGTCGAGGAAGGTGCGGGTGCGGGTCTCGGCCAAAATTCGATCCGCTGATGCCAACCAGGAGGGCGCGGCGCCCTAGCGAGCGTGACGCGGCCGGTCCGCGCGGCGCGCCGCGAGCGGATGGTGGTCGCGCACGAGCGCGCGCAGGCGTTCGTCGAGCACATGGGTATAGATCTGCGTCGTTGCGATGTCGGCGTGGCCCAGCATCTGCTGCACGCTGCGCAGATCGGCGCCGTGCGCGAGCAGGTGGCTCGCGAAGGCGTGGCGCAGCACGTGCGGCGAGACGCGGGCGGGATCGAGCCCCGCGTCCGCGGCGAGCGACTTGAGCGCGCGGGCGAACTGGGCGCGGGCGAGGTGGCCGCTCCGGCTCTTCGACGGGAACAGATGGGGCGAGGGCCGGCCCTTGCGCTCGAACCGC